>QKBW01000006.1 GCA_003245875.1 Candidatus Kaiserbacteria bacterium | reverse complement strand
GGGGCTTTGCCCCGCCGCCGTTGTGCCGTATCTGCTGTGGTACAATTTGGCCACTATGTGGCATCGCCGTAAGCACGCGTTTACCGTTCATAAAAAGAAAAACCAATCACCACGGTGGCGTATGGCACGGCGGGTGTTATTGGCTATCGTGATCATTTTTTTACTCGGTGGCACACTGTATGCGGTTTGGCATGTTACTCGTTTGCCTGCACTCACTATTTCAGATGTGACGGTAACTGGTGGCGCTACCGTGAGTGATGAAGTTGTACAAAAGGCGGTTCATGAAGCACTCTCCGGTACTTATTATCGTCTGATACCAAAAAGCTTTGCATACATGTACCCAAAGCATGCAATCACAGAAGCGATTGCGCAGCTCCCGCGCATTAAGGATGTAGACGTAAAACGTCCCAATAACACAACACTGGCGGTTACTTTTTCCGAATATGAACCATTTGCACTTTGGTGTAATGAAGCTTCTTCGGCCACCTGTCTGTTTATTGATGATTCCGGGTATGCATTCGTAGCTGCGCCGGAGCTACAGGGTAGTGCATACTTGCGCTTGGTCATGACTGACCAGCAGCCAAGTGTTGGTACATCGATTCTTGCGCCACAACAAATAGAAGACATGGCTGCATTTGCCAAGGCAGTAGAAGACCTTTTGGATCTACATATTGTCGCTGCCGAATGTGACAACGCTGATGTAACCTTCTTGGTGGCGGGAGGCGGAGAACTTCGAGCCAGCTTCAATGTGCCGTTTGCTGATACTCTACAGAACCTAAAGACCGTACTTGATTCGAATGAATTCTCCCATCTTAAACCGGGTAACTTTCAATATATAGACTTGCGATATGGCAACAAAGTGTTTGTCCATGAAGGGGTCTCACCAGATGGGTTAGCAAGTACGACAGAAGAGACTGTTGGTGAATAGAGTTTGCGTTTTTTGAATGTTTTAGTACAGTGCGTGAATGAATTTTTGGCAAACGTTACCAAGACCATTTTTTACCGTCGCACCGATGGCTGATGTCACGGATGCGGCTTTTCGGCGAATGATCGCGAAATATTCGAAGGGTGGGCGGCAGGCGGAGCCTGCCGCCTCACAACCGTATGTGATGTGGACAGAATTTGTCGCGGCTGATGGTTTGGTCAAGGCTACCCCGGAGGGAAAGAAAAAATTGCTGGCTGACCTTATCTACAGCGAGCAAGAGCGACCAATCGTCGCCCAACTCTTCACTAGCAACCCTGCGCATATGGGATATGCAGCGGCGTTATGTCGAGAGCTTGGTTTTGATGGTGTTGATATCAACATGGGATGCCCAGATCGTTCGATCGAACGGCAGGGTTGTGGTGCGGCCATGATCAAAACTCCTGAGGTAGCTCATGAGGTCATTAAGGCTGCTAAGCGAGGGGCTAAAATGGGAGAGCGTGATGGGATTCCCGTCAGTGTCAAAACCCGTCTTGGCTATAACGAAGATATTTTGGAAGAATGGCTGCCGTTCTTATTGGCTGAAGAACCAGCAGCGGTGACCATTCATGCTAGAACACGTAAAGAAATGAGCAAAGTGCCAGCTCGTTGGGAGCGAATTGCGCGTGCGGTAGAGATACGAGATGACATGGGTAGTCAGGCGCTGATTATCGGTAATGGCGATGTGTTAAGCCAGATGGATGGGCGTGCGAAAGCGAAGCTTTCGCACGCTGACGGCGTTATGGTTGGTCGTGCACTGTTTGGCAACCCATGGTTTTTTAATGAAGGGCGACAGTTGCCTACCCGACTAACCGCTTTGCCAACTCATGGCGTAAACCGCGACACAATTGTTACCGAAGACACCGAAGACCGGTCGGTTGAATACGTAACAATCGAGGAACGTCTACGGGTACTGCTTGAACATTCACAACTTTTTGTGGAGCTGTTACCGCACAAGAGTTTTGCCGTAATGAAAAAGCATTACAAGGCGTATGTCAGTGGCTTCCCTGATGCAGCAGAGTTACGAGCACAACTGATGGCTTGCGACACGCCGACTGAGGTTAAAGAGATTGTCCACGATTTTTTGGCAACTCATGCATAGTCTGCATGCTACACTAGTAGTATGACAGATATCCTGCAAGCAAATATTTTCTTTTTTATTGCGTCGGTTGGGGTGGTGACCCTTACTATTTTGGTATGCGTCTTGGTATACCAACTTATCAAGATCACGAAGTCCATTCGTCGTATTGTTGATCGGGTGGAGGCGGGCAGTGAAGTTTTAGCAGACGATATTGAAAATCTACGCGAAAATTTCAATCCTGCACGGCTGATTTCTTTTGTGATGAGTCTGCTCCCTGGTGCGAAGCCCAAAGCTGCACATCGTCGTAAACGAAGTGAGGAAGAATAGGGTATAATTATTTACATTATGGCAACAAAGAAAACTACAACCAAAAAAGCAACGAAGAGTGCCGCATTGTCAGCACAACAGAAGGTAGGTATTGGAGTTGGTTTAACCGCGGCAGCAGTAGCTGCAGCCGGTGCGTACTTCTTGTACGGGAGTGACAAGGCTGCTAAGAATCGTAAAACAGTCAAGAGCTGGATGTTAAAGGCGAAGGCTGAGGTGCTTGAAACGATGGAGGCAGCAGATCAGATGACACACGAAGAGTATGAAAAGCTGATTGATTCCGTGAGTGATGCGTACGCACGTCTCAAGGATGCAAGCAAGGTTGATATTGCGACCTTCAAACGTGAGATGAAGGCACATTGGCAGGGAATTGAAAAGGCAACAAGGCCCAAGAAAAAAGTAGCCAAAAAAGCAGCAGTAAAGAAGACTTCAGTGCCTAAGAAAGCTGCTAAGAAGGTGGTGAAGAAATAGAGAGTAAAAAAGCGGCGGGCCTTTGGCCCGCCGCTTTTTCCGTCCACTATCATCTCTGGTATACTTAACCAATCATGACAGAACACACGGCTTTGTATCGAAAATATCGACCGACAAAATTTAAGGAGGTGAAAGACCAAGACCACATCGTGACGGTTTTGGAGGGAGCGATTAAGAAAGGTGATATACCACACGCTATCTTATTCACTGGTGGTCGAGGGACTGGTAAAACCACGCTGGCACGCATCTTTGCACATGAGATCGGCACCAGCGAAATGGATCTTTATGAAATAGACGCAGCCAGCAATCGAGGCATCGACGATATCCGTGAGCTGCGCGATGCTGTGCATACACTGCCGTACGAATCAAAATACAAGGTGTATATCATTGACGAAGTGCATATGCTCACCAAAGAGGCCTTCAATGCACTCTTAAAGACTCTTGAGGAGCCCCCTGAGCACGTGGTGTTTATCCTGGCGACCACTGAAGTAGAAAAGCTACTTGATACGATCTTGTCTCGTTGTCAGGTATTTACCTTACATTCGCCAAACAGAGCTGTACTGGCAAAGATGGTAACCGAAGTGGCCAAAAAAGAAGGTTTTGCACTTGACCCGGCGGCCGCAGACCTCATCGCTATCGCCGCCGACGGTTCTTTTCGTGATGCGCACGGCGTGTTGCAGAAAGTCATACTGGCCTCTGGTGATACGATTGGCGGCGGCGATGAAGTAGCTGCGCTCATTGGCGCGCCAAAAGCTGCGCTTTTGGCGCGCCTCACTACCGCCTTGCATGAAAAAGATACGGAAACAGCTTTGCAGGTAATAAATGAGGCGTTGCAAAATCACGTTGATATGAAGTTGTTTGTTCGGCTTTTGATTGACCGAGTGCGTGCGGTATTGTTTTTACGTAATGCACCTGCACTGGCGGCAGAATTAACAGGTTCGTTATCAAATGACGAACATGAACAGCTGAAACTCATTGCCACTGCCACACCATCACCGATCAATTCACACGTACTCTTACGCCTCCTCGAAACCGCTCAATTGGTTGGTCGTATTAATATCCCTCACGTAGCCTTGGAGCAATTTGTGTTGACCATTTGTGAGCAGAAAGACTAGTTATGCAAGTAATATTCGTTCGACACGGGCAAACCGAGGGTAACGCTGGCCATCGACACCAACGTGAGACGGGACACCTAACTGCAGAAGGGCGCGCACAAGCGGCTGCTGCCGCCGCCGCTTGTGCGCGCCATAATCCGACACATCTGATTGTAAGTCCGCGGGTGAGGGCAATGGAGACAGGGCGGGCGATAGCACAAGCCACTAGCCTTATCCCAGAGGTAAACGAGTTATTTAGCGAACTGTGCCGCCCTCAGTATATTTATGGTTACCGGCATGCCAGCGCTCGTTCTTTTTTGTATATGTTTCGTTGGTTGTTTGGCCGCAAGGGTGACGGTTGTAACAAAGAAGGTGAATCTTATGCTGCTTTTGTACATCGTGTGATCGGTGCACGTACGTACCTGGAGTCTTTGCCGCAGTATAGTGTCGTTGTCGTCGTATCTCACTCGGTTTTCATAAACTTTTTCTTGCAACATATACATCGTCATGCACCACTTCCGTGGTGGCGTGCATTCCCGATCATTCTAAAGATTCTGTCACTAAAAAACGGCAGTGTAACAATGTTGGAGTACAATGGGGGTGAATGGGTAAAATAAAGAAAATGAGTCGCTACCAGCGACTCATTTTCTTTATTTGCAGAGATAGAGATCTTAGCGGTTCTTTCCTTGACCCCAGCCACGGCCACCGGTCATACCTTGTCCATTACCATTCTGTCCACCTAAGCTGTCGCCTGCCTCACGGTTTGAGGTAACGATGCTATTGTAGTCATCAACGGAAATGTACTGTGGCTCGTATGTTGCACCGTAAGCAGTCAATTGTTTTACAAACGAACGTAAGTGATTGCGTGAACCGCGTTCCAGATTGTTGTACACCAAAGCGATGTCTTCATTGTCTGTTCTGGCCAAACGGTCTTGCAGGTCTTTAATGTCAAGGTCTTCAATCGTGGCACCGACACGCAATGCTGCTTCTACTGATTGTGAACCTTCGGCTACCAGATTGTTGTAGAGCGCCTGAAGGTCACTGTTAACGAACACACCAATTGAATCATCGGTAACCGGATCTGTTAATTCGTATTTGTCCAAAAGATTTCGTACTGACTCTGTGTGTGTCTGCTCACTTTGAGCAATATTAGTAAATACCGGCAGCTGCCACTTATCATAGAGTGTCGAGTATACATCGCGGGCAAGCTTTTCCTCCTCACGCATATACAAAAGCCCGTCTTTTTCGTCTTGACTAAGATCTTGCATCGGCAGAGTGTCCACCAATGGGCGGTTAGAAACAAAATCATCAGCGATGGGCATGCTCCAATCATCGCTTTGACCCGCACGTACGCCTTGTCCATTATTTTGGCTCTGCTGAGTAACATCATCATTTTGACCCCATTGTTGGCCCTGGTTTTCAGCGATACCGGCTCCGGTGAAACCGCCTACAAAGAACGCCACTACACCGGCAATTATTGCTGGAATATTCATATTTTATTTACATTACAATTACTATCACGCTTATTACGTACGTATTGTATCAGTATTTCATAGCCGAAAATGCTTAAGAACTTAAAAACTTTGTCAAATTACGCAAGCGATGAGTTTACGAGACATCACTTTTGTGATACTTTGTTGGTTCCATTTTGCCCGATCGTCTAGTGGTAGGACGCCTGGTTCTGGCCCAGGTAACCGAGGTTCGAATCCTTGTCGGGCAGCAGAGTAGTGAGACCGACCGAGTCTCCTAAAATCGCCATATTTTGCAATGTATTTTCAGAACGAGTCATGGGCTCGAATTTTCGTGTATTTTCGCGAAATAAAAATAACTATATTTAAAGTTATTTTGTGAGTTCGAGTCCTAGACGGTTTTTTTATAGAAAAAGCCCGATACCTTTTGAGGGGTATCGGACTGAGGGTGTCTTCAGTGGGTTAGACGGCGGTTAACCGTTCGACTTCTTGATGACCTTGAGTTGGAAGACGTACACACCGAGGTCTTCCTTCTCCTTCGGATAGATGCTCCGAAGGATGTTGAGTGCCCCTGCGGGGTCGTCGGGGACGATGTGTCCCGCCTTCTCGTTCTTGAGCATTTCGGCGAACGTCGGATAGGTGCGGACATCCGCAACTTCGACAATGCCGAAGTGGCGACCGCATTCCAGACGAATGTGCTCGCCCTTCTTGATGCTCTTGATGTTGCCATAGCCGACACGAACCTCAAGAGGTTTCGTGCCTGCCAGAATGGCGTTGAAGTACTGACGTTTGACGCGCATCATTCTCATAACTGTGTTCTCCATTACAAGTCCCCATTGTTGTGTGACAACGCCACGCTTGTACGCTTCGGGCATCATCGCCTCGATGCGCCAACCGTGATGTTGGAACGTTTCGACTTCCACACTCGTGGGGACGGTATGAGTGTAGAGTTTGTGCCCGTATTCCCGAAGGTGGTTTGGCAGTTCCGCCACGAGAGCGGAGAATGCCTGTATGTCTTCGGCGACGAGCGGCATCAGTTTGACGGGTTCGCCTTTCTTCGGGGTTGCGGCGGCAACTCCGAGAACCGTGCCGTCAGGGGTCTTCGCCACCCAGATGAGTTTGTATTTCTCATTGGGGTCGCGGGTGTCCTTTCTGGCATAGCCCTCGAAGAGAGCCGTTACCCAACGGTCATCAATGCCGTTGAAGTAGGGCGAAAGACGGCTGATGACCAGATGACGCACCTGCTGTTCATCCGCCTTTTCAAGCGGACGGACCGAGATGGTGCGTTCCTCTGGGTAGATGCCGTCGTGCTCCACGATTTTGTAGAGCATCACCTCGTCAATGTCCACCCGATAGTGCCGACTGGCGACACCTGCGCGGACATAGCCGTGTGCCAAGAAGAAACTCAAGGCGAGGGTGTTCTTCGCCGAGACAGTGCAGTAGACCTGCCTGACCCGATACTTCTTCGCATACTCATCGAGTTTGCGGAGGAGCATACGACTGACACCTTTGCCTCTTGCTTCCTCACGGACAATCAGAGGGCTGATTTTGACCGTGCCTTGGTACTTGGACACGAAGTTGAGGATGCCGACGATGTTGCCATCTTCATCATCCACCGCCACGTACATCAGCTGTTCAGCCGAAAAGTGACCCTTCTTGTCTTTGTTGCCTTTGGAGGCAGTTTCGACGATGCGCTTTGCGTGCGCCCGATGGTCGCCGCCGTAGAACGGGTCAAGATGCGAGTGCATCATCTCCGCCACGACAGGCAAATCATCGAGCCGAACTCTTCGTACTCGTATCATTGCAAGGAACTCCTTTCTTTGATTTGCCGCAGGGGAACCACTGTGGTTCCTTGAGCGACAAAAAGGTTGACGCACCCACCGATGGGTACGCACTGGATACTACAATATAAAAACTATTTAGTCAATGAGTTCGAGGCGGATGCCGATGACACCGTACTTCTGCTCGTCTTCATCAGGATAAAACTGTTTTATTTGGTTCAAAAGAAAATCACGGCTCTCTTCCCCAAAAAGAGATGGTTCGTGGTCCGCAAAGAGTTCCTTGAAGGTTTGGTAGCGCAACAATCCTTTCACCACCGTAGTCACATTATTCTCCGGCTTGTCGTTCTCGCTGAAAACAATCTGGTCTCCAATGGCAATCGTCTGTCGTTTTTCATCAAAAAGACGGCTCTCAATCACTTTCTTGCCTGATGCGATGTTGTTGTATGGCTCCGTAGCCAGTTTCATTTGGTGCTGTTGCATAGTTGGTCAAACTATATCGTAAAAAAGACCATAAAACAAGCCATTTTATTAGTCGACATAAGTTCTAGACCGAGACGGTTCGAATCCTAGCGCGGCAGCACTCATGGTCACTGGTATTGTGACCAGGACACATCAAGTAAACAAAGGATATTTTGGAGGCGCTACATGAGCGACCTAGACGGGTCATTTCGTGCTCTATATTTTAGGCCACGAAATCGGTTCGAGTCTCAGAGGGCCCTATTTATTCGTGATGAGTGATAAAATTCTTCCTGTGAAAGAACGTCCCAAGATTACACTTGATAACAACTGCATCATCAACTTGCTAGATATCCGATCAACTACTGCAACCTCAGTTGATGAGCTGTATGAAATTGTCAGACTAGGGCTAGCTGGTGATGTTGAGATTGCAATCACAACACGCGTCGAAGCAGATCTCGAGAATGATCGAGATATTAAACGTAGGGCTGATCTATTGAGGCAGATCAAGATGTTTCCTGTGGTTGGTACAGTGGCTCGCTTTAATGTTTCTAAATGGGACAGGGGAGATGTTTATGCTAGTGAGAAAAGCGATCGTTTAGCTGACGACGTCCAGAAGATTGTTTTTCCGGGCGGGCTTAATCCAACTAGTTCTAGTTACGGAAATAAGCAGAACGACATAGACCATCTAGTAGGTCATGCCCTTAATGGTCGTGATGTATTCGTAACAGACGACGGTGCAATTATTCGCAAGGCTGCTGAACTTAGGCGCGCTCCGGGAATCGTTGTTATGACTCCTGCTCAATGTATTAACTTTTTGCATGAGTTGATCGAACGACAAACGAAAGTCCCTCTTCAGAGTGATCGAGCTGTTTTTGGTTACCACAATAAGAAACTGCAGGGGAAGGTTAGTTTTGACTACAATAACAATAACGGGAGCTTCGTTATTGGAGATGGAATATTTCTTTTTGAAACTAAATGGTCTGGTGCAAGCGGGGTCTCTATATGGGCCTACAATGACAGTTCGAGTGTGGATAGTATTGCTCTCGCAAAGGGCGTGAAGGTCATAAATGAAGTCTCTGATGGTAGCCAGTACGACTTTTCATCTCGCGCACGTGGAGTAAGCGAGGGTGGGGTGGTCATACTTCAGAATATAAATGGCTTTTATGCGGCGATCCGTGTCATTGACGTGGAGGCTGAAGATAGGGGTGACTCTCAAGATCAACTAGCATTTGAGTATGTAATTCAGACAAATGGAAGCGCCGATTTCTCAGGATATCAATCTTAATTTGAAGTTACCTGTATGGTCCTCTGAGACACGAGCCAGTTGGCGTCATTATTTTTTAGGTCAAATAATTTTCAGTGAGTATCTAGAACAATCTATATTAAGTAAGAATAGTAAGTCTTTAAATCTCTGCGGACCCTCGCCTGTTGGTGATTTTTGACGCATAATTATGTATATTTTAGGAATCATGATAATTATCCGCATAATCATTTACCCGTTCAAGCTGCTTTTCTCTAAGTTTAAGAAAAAAAGAGACATTTTTGAATTTGACCTTGATCCCGACAGAGAGCGACCATTTTTTGAACGGCTTTACGAAGTTGTTTTTGGTTATGTTTATTATAAATATCAACGGATTTTGGAAACCGTCCGCGTCAAAAAATATAACCGTCAGAATCGCCTCAAGGAAGAGGATATTGCTTTTCAGCTCGCTAAGATAGGAAAGTCAACATTTTTTTACTTAATGCTTACATTAGCACTTTCTATTATTGTAGATTGGAGTATTTCTTCATTCTTATACTCACTACATCTACCCGACATAAAGTATCTTAAGATTCCTTCATCGGACTTCATTGATGATTTCTTCAGTGTTGGAATTGCTGCAATTTCTGCGCTTCTAGGTTTGATATTTGCTTTGTACGCAGTAGCGTTTCAGATGACTACTGAGAAATACTCTTCTGAAGTGATTGACTTCATCAATAGCGAGCTAGTCGGAAATTTTTTCTTTAAGCTCCTTATTTTTACAGACCTGTTCATGCTCTATGGACTGATTAAGATAAATGTTATTGATATATATCCATCGTTTACATTCTTCCTGTCGGTAGTTTTCGTATCACTTTCGCTCATAGGTATTTTAATTTTCAAGAATCACTATCTCACCATACTTAAACCTAAAAGTTTATTCGGTCGGCTTTCAGGAGATGCGAGTGAGGCGATCAAAATAGGGACAAATCGTCGCAACTATACATTCAACAGTATAAGTGCAGTTTTTAATGCACGTCAGAAACTTGCTAATACGATTTCGATCCTGGGTTCGCTATTCGGAGATTTGCGGAAGAATCAAAATTGGGAGGAGATTGTATATGCGCCACTTACGCTATCGCTAGTACTAACCCACTATGTGCAAAAAAAGAAATTCCTCGACAGGGAAAGAAATTGGTGGTTTTTCAATCAGTATAAAGAGGTTCAAGCTGAGAATGATTCGCTTTTGGTATTAAAGCTTAACTATGAGATGCGAGGGAATGGACCTCTTACTTTGACTCAACCAAACACCGAATGGGTTGAGGATCAGATTTATACACTATTTCAGCAGTTCAATCAGGAAGTGGATAGTAGTAAGGAAAAGAATCGATTTGTCCTGCAGTTAATCAATGCGTATCAGACCATCCTTCACGGGGACTATGAGAAGGACAGAAACGGCAGATACGTAAAGACCGTATTTGGTGTATATGAGAATCAGGAATTCGAGACCTTTGACAGGTTTTTGAAACTTTTCCAGGAATTTTTCGATAAGCTGGATCTCTCTAATCCTGAGGTTGTTACCGCATATACAAATGCATATTTTGCTGTAAG
>QKBW01000052.1 GCA_003245875.1 Candidatus Kaiserbacteria bacterium | reverse complement strand
TATCTTACAGGAACCAAAATAATTGTCAAGCGTTTATTCTGGATATTTATACCCTATTCCGTGCAGGGTCTATGCACAGGGTTGTACACAGGCAAACGGGCGGGGATGGCTTCGCCATTCCCGCCCGTTTGCCTCCTTCTATCCCCGATATGAGCCTTTGTGTATCTCGTCTTTAATGCCTAAACGATCAACAATGATCTGATGCTTATAGTCAAAGAGATTGCGAGTTAGCTTATCGTTCATACCAACACGATATTTCAAATCTTCACTGTCCATCACCGCAAAGCGCACCTCCATACCAATCTCTGCTTCCAAAGCTCGGATGGCATTCTCGACTTTTGCCTGTGATATCTTCTTCATGGCAACCAATACATCAAGGTCTTGTTCAAACTCACGCACGAACACTCCCGCCACCGCCACAAAGTCGAGCGTACCTGCCTTGCGCAAGTAGGCTAACAAACTCTTGCCATCAATTGGTGCCGTCTCAAATAGAAACGTCTGCAACGCTTGTAGCTCCGGAAACTCTTTATTAAGGGCGTAACCGTGCACGCGAGTCTTTTTATCATTACCCGGCAACTGTTCGAAAAACACTTTCTTCTTAATGACCCCCGCCCGTTCTAAGGCATTCACCTCCGTACGTGCCGTGCGGCGCACCAAACGGGCGCGACGACTGATCTCGTCAAACGAAAAATCCTTTGAAGGATTAAAGAGGAAAAAGCGGAGCAATTTTACACGTGCTTGACTCCCAAACAAGATAGAAAGCGGATCGGCCATACAACAAATCAGTTAGTGCACAGAGTATACCATAGTGCGGTAATCCACAGTTCTGGACATAAAAAAGGAGCGGTGTTGTAAAAAAAGCGGCGGGGCTTTGCCCCGCCGCTTTCCAAGCCAAAAACAAAAACTGCCCATTTGGGCAGTTTTTTTATTCGGCTTATTTCAAGATTACCTTGGCTCCGTCACCAATCACTAACTAAAATAGTTTGCTACGCTCCTATTTTAGTAAGTGTTGTCGACCCCGCCTCGCTGGTTCGTCGGGACAGGATAAAGTCCCTTCTTACAGAAGCTGTCTACTCATTGGAATTCCTGCTCCAAGTATTCGCACAAATTCTCAATGAGTCTTGCGAAAGTGTAGTAACACTTTCTCACCTCACATCGCTGCGGCTCTGGCGCAAAGGTGATTGAAATATAGCCACTAAAAAAGCTGCCCGTGAGAGCAGCTTTTTTATTCGGCTTATTTCAAAGTCACCTTTGCGCCAGCCTCTTCGAGCTTTGCCTTCAGAGCCTCAGCGTCTTCCTTCTTCATACCCTCCTTCACAACATCAGGAGCGCCATCTACCATGTCCTTAGCCTCCTTAAGACCAAGACCAAGTACTTCCTTGATCACCTTGATAACAGCGATCTTCTGTGCACCAGCGTCGGTAAGTTCAACAGTGAACTCAGTCTGCTCTTCACCGGCGTCACCACCAGCAGCAGGGCCAGCAACAGCGACAGCAGCAGCTGACACACCAAACTTCTTCTCAAATACCTTTACGAGCTCGTGGAGTTCCAATACAGACATCTGCTCGATCTTCTCGACGATATCCTTGAACTGTGCAGGAACCTCAACCGTCTCCTCCTCAGTAGCTACTTCTGCAGCTGCTTCAGTCGTGGTCTCCTCTTCGGCTACCACTGTTTCTTTTTCATCTGACATATCTTTGTATTACCAGTTACTAATTATGCTTCCTTTTTTTCAGCGATGGCATTCAAGACGATAGCCATACCCTGGATTGGTGAATTGATGACATTGACAAACATACCACGAAGGACAGGCAATGCCGGGATAGACGCGATCTCGGTCATCTCCGCTTGGTCCTTGTATACGCCTTGGAATACGCCACCAACGATAGAAATACTGTCTTTGAATTTACCACTCCACTCCTTCACATTTTGTGCGGGAGCAATAGCGTCAGCGCTATACGCAACAGCGATCTCGCCTTCCAATGCAGGCATGGTGCCCTCAAAGGTGTCGGCAAACGCGCGCGCGATAAGTGTCTTCTTCGCTACCAGATAGTCTACGCCTACCTCGCGCATAGCTTTGCGCATAGCAGTAGTGTCTGCACCTGACAACTTATTGAAGTGTACAAAAACGATAGATTCAGCATGTTGCTTCAGCTCATCGAGTTTGGTCAGTATCTCTTCTTTTTTTGCTTTTGTAATTGCCACGTTGTGTTTCTTTAACGTGAATAAAAACAGGCCCGAAAACGGGCTCGACCTCCAACACAAAAAGTTAGATGGACCTCGGCCGGCGAGAGAAACCTCCCTTTATTGTCACTCCTTTGCGAGTAACGACCAGCTGTCATGAGCCTGTTGGGTGCTACTATACCAGAATCAACAAAAAAGAAAAGGGCACCGGCTATTTCCCCTGCAGCGTACCGACCACCAAGATAAGTAACAATGCCACCACCACTACCCCCACAAAACTACCAACAAAACGATAGAACGTACGATTAAAGAGTTTCATGCTGCTAGTATAACAGAAACAAGAAAGCCCGCGGCCAAAGGCCGCGGGCTTTCTCCCCTTTTACTATTCTTCTCAGACAACAAAAAACTCCCCGAAGGGAGTTTTTTGTTGTCATGGCTTCACGAAACTGTAACCTTTCGTGCGCCTATCAGACTAGCCGAAACTAGTTACTGATGAGCTGGTAGCCAGACTGGAAGTCACTAGCTGGGGTAGCCAAGACTGCAGTGTTAGCAGCAGCATCACTTGTGTTGAATGCAGCTGAAACGATCTGAGCTCGGTACTGGCCAGAAGCGGCAGGATCAAGAGTAGTAACCAACTTGAAGATGGCTGACTGACCCTCGTCGATACGTACACGACCTGAACTTTCTACAGTACCACCGCTTACGCGAGTGAATGACTGAGTAGTAGTTCCTGAAGTGTAAGCAGAACCATTAGAGTCCTGTAGGTAGAATGTAAGACCAGCAGTTGTTGAAGCTGTTGAAGAAGCTGAAACAGTCTGTGGTACGTACATAGTATCACCGATAGCCATCAACTCAACTTCCATGGTGAATGTACCATAGCTGCTTGCAGGCGTGGTTGAGTTGTAAGTCTCACCAGTAGTTGAACTTGAGAGATCAAGGTTAAGACCCTGAGTTCGCAGAGTGTGATCGTCACCTGAAACGGTACCGGTCATATCTGTAGTAGCGATCTGATCGCCATTCTCATCTTCAACGTACCAGTCAGCACGGTTGGCAGCGGTAACGTCCATACCGAGGGTCTCACCATTTGAGTAGTTAGAACCATCAGCCTTGTTGAAGTCTACCTCGACAACGAAGTCGTGAGTACCCTCATCAAGATCAAGATTCAAGTCACTGAAGTGGATGTAACCATCGGTCTGCTCGGTTGAAGTGATGTTCTCTGAACCAACACGCTCACCGTCAGCATACAAGTATGCAGTAGTGATCACATTGTTGATAACCTGAGTAGTAGTGGTAGCAGCGACATAGATGTCGTCAACCATTACTGGGCTACCTGTAACATTCACACCGAATGAGAATACCTCAACACCATAAGTCTTGGTGGTTGAAGAAACCTCGATGGTCTGTGCAGTGTTGATTGAAGAATCACCTGCTACAAGCTTCACCTCAAGATCACTTGCAGTTGCAAAGGTCTCGAAAGTAAATGAACGATCAGTGTTCATACCGGTAACAGTGTCAGAAACAGTAGCACCGGTTGCATCACGGTAGCGCAAGCTATCGATAGATACATCCCAGGTGTCACCTTCGTCATTAGAGTCAAGATTTGAGATACCTGAAACCTTAACTACGATGTTACCCTTGTCACCCTCACGGATGATAGCACCCTTATCGAGAGTGATAGTGCGACCGTAATTGTTATCACGGTTGAAGTCGCTAGCGTCTACGCGAGCGTACTCGTCACCATCAACCCAGATAGATACCTCAGAAGCGTACTTATCGAAGTTTGAGTTGAGGTTACTACCCTTGTCGAAGTCAACCTTTACAGCGGCGATCTCAAGATCAGAATCAGCTGGCTCGATCTCAAGACCGAGAACTGCAACATCATCCTCTCCTTCACCAACCTGCTCATTGCTGTAATCGCTCAAGAGCTGTGAATCTGTGATAGAACCAGCGCCACCAGTCAGATCTGATGAAGTATCAGTTGAACCTGATGTTGAGCCGGTAGTTGCTGGAACGCAAGCTGCGTCCATAGCAGCCTTGGTGATAGGGCCGTAGTAACCTACAGCTGGAGTAACACCATGAGCTGCCTGCCAAGCTGCCAAAGCGGCCTGGGTCTGGGCACCGAAGTAACCGGTTGCACCAGCGGCAATTGTCTGACCATCAGCCATCAAACGGTTCTGGAGCATAGTTACAGATGCGCCGGTTGAACCGATAGTCAATGGAGCTGCGATTGACTCGCAACTTGCTGAGGCAGTTGTGCCACCTGCGAGCTGTGCCTGGAGCTGAGCTACCAATGCAACAAGCTCATCGAGTGACATTGTAGATACGTCCACTGCCTTTGCTGAAGAAGCAAAAACAGAGAACATCATTGCTACTGCTACGCTCGCTACAGCGAACTTAGCAAAAGCAGTGTTTGTTACTGTCATAAACTTTAAAGTTTGTTGTTAAGAATTACTTCTAAACATTACTAGTAATATGAATTAATTCATATTTGCGACCGAAGTCGCCAGCATGTAGGAGAAGGCTTTCTCCCCTGCTGGCGACTTCGGTCATGGATCAATTCACGTTCACCAATCACATATATTCATATATATATGAATTAGCTATATATCCAAGAATTAAGAAAACGGACACGCGGACCAGAAGGTCATTCGATCAAACAGTAGATACCACGTAATTTACGCCAGGTGGTGCTGGCGGTGACAGACATATGTAACTTTGTCTAGACAAAGTACTGTCAACGAACATTGGCATTCCCGAGCTTGCCTTTTTAAAAAAGCGTGCCCATGCACTACGCGTTAGTATACAAAATTTAACGCAAAATGCAGCAACTACAGCTGTGGATATACCGTAAAATATAAGGAGCATACTGCAAATGCGCAAAAAAGCAATACAGCAGCCCCTTATCTCCCTATGAAGACGAACATAGTGCGGTTGCCTTACAGGGCAAAAAATCACGCAATATTTTTATAAAAATGCAATAAAAGCCTCTCCAACCGTACTTTGTCCCTATGTCTTTTGGTGTCACCAACGGACTAAAAGACATCATGTCAACGTACACCCCTCTACTAATACTCTGGGACAGAGCTTTTCTTCCAACGTCCTATAGAAGGACGTAACGTGACCAGCGTCTTTCTCCTATACGCTTTATATCATTAGTTTCTATCATGTCGTTTAAATCTCGTTGGATTGTCTTTTCACTGATGCCGGTAAGTACGGCAGATATGTCTTTTATGCTCACCTCCCCTTGTGTCGCCATGATGGCCTTTATCTGATCTTTACGATTCTGATGGGATACTTTCTCGCGCGTGTTTTGTTCTACGGGACGAGATGCAGGACGAGCCACCGCTCCTGTGGCACCACGACGCGTTACCGTGCGCGGTTCCGCAACCAATGCATGTACCGGTTCTTCTCCCAGGTACGGGCCCATGGATCGCAATACAGAATCAGCTTCGTTTTCGATGATCGAAAGCACCTCAGTGGTCATCAAGCCCGCTGCTTGGGCTACGGTCAATTTACTCAACAGTGCCACCAATGCATGGGCGGTCTTGCGCACCTCCTCTTCTGCCATGTGTTGTAATCCGTTAAGAGACGTGATGACCGCATCATGTAAGAAACGGGCCGACGTTTCCATGTCTGCCACCTGCACTCTGTTTGCGGGAACGTCTTTTATGTTGTGCGTGATGTAAAAGACTACAGAGACAATTCTTTCTGTCTTTTTAAAAATATGGCGGTAATAATTGTCATCTTGTATGAGACGTTTGGTACTCTCTGTGGCCTTTATCAATGCTTCCGTGTCCATGACGTGAGGTTAGATGTCTAATATATCTTGTCTTATACAGTATAGGACAAACACCCTTGTCTTTCAAGGGTTTTTTATTGCCGGTCCTTATAAAGCTCTGCGTGCGCGTGGTATGATGCAGTGGTATTCGTTGCAGTATTTTATGTATTTTCATTGCACCCAAGAAGAAGAAAAAAACACCCGCTAAAGTTCATCACCACCACGCCTTTTTTGACGATCTCTCCCCCCACACCAAACAAGCGATCGGCGCAACGGCTTTTGTTGTGTTGGGCATTCTTTTTGCATTGTCATTGGCACATTTGGCAGGACCGGTCGGTGACTATATGCAGCTCATCTTGTCGCAACTGTTTGGAGGTGGTGCGTACCTGGCACCGGTAGCCTGTGGGTTCTTTGTATACGTCTTGTTACGTCCAGAAGAAAACGAACCGGTCAGCACCTCAAAATTGATCGGTGTCGCTCTGCTGTTCCTGGCTTTATTAGGTTTGATGGAATTGTATCGACCACACCTGGGAGGCTGGATCGGCTTTGGTATGGCAACTCCTTTGGTCTATCTCTTCAGCACCATAGCAACTACTATCGTACTTGTCGCCCTGACCTTGATCGGGTCGTTCTTGGTCTTTGATTTCGGATTTCATCGACCAGCTTGGACCAAACGTGAGAAGCAAGACGCAGATGAACAAGAGGATGAAGATACTGCCACATCCCTCTCCAGTATGTTGGCTCAGGCTGAGAAACTCCCCGACCCCGAACCGGAGATACATGACGCTAATGCAGCAGACAGTGCCGAGGATGAACCAAGGATCAAAAAAGGCATGGGGGAACGGTTGGGTCTCAAGAAAGAGTCGGAATTCTTGGTATCTAGTTTTGAAGGTCCATACGACCCTCCACCGCTCTCACTCCTCTCTAAGAACAAAGGACGTGCCAAGACCGGCGATGCCAAAGCCAACGCCAATACCATCAAGCAAACACTTAAGACCTTTGGTATCGAGGTCGAAATGGACGAAGTTGAAATTGGACCAACTGTTACCCGCTATGCACTGAAACCGGCACAGGGTGTTAAGATCTCGCGCATTGTCGGCTTAAGCCAAGAGCTACAGCTTGCCTTACGCGCCAGCGCTATTCGCATCGAGGCCCCTATCCCCGGCAAGTCTTTGGTCGGTATTGAGGTGCCAAACCTCGAAAAAGCCACCGTCGGACTCGCCTCACTCCTCGCCTCACCTGACTACACAGACTCGCCCAACCCACTCATGGTGGCACTTGGTAAAGACATTACCGGCGCGGCACACTTCGCCAACCTCGCGCGCATGCCACACGGCCTGATCGCCGGCACCACCGGGTCAGGAAAGTCGGTCATGATACACAACATCATCGTCTCCCTGCTCTACCGTAATTCTCCTGAACAGTTGCGCTTCATTATGGTTGACCCAAAGCGAGTGGAGCTCTCTCTCTACAACGGCATTCCCCACCTTATGTCGCCGGTTATAACGGACGCCAAAAAAGCGCTGATGGCACTCAAGTGGGCCGTTAAGGAAATGGAACGACGCTACGATATCTTGCAAGCCGAACGGGTCCAGAATATCGACTCTTATCATAAGAATGTATACCGCAAGGCTAAACAAAAATGGGTTGCGGATGGTTCCCTGGAAGATGAACGCATGAGTTTACCTGAACCATTACCATATATAGTGATCGTTATGGATGAATTGGCCGATCTGATGCATGCATATCCCCGTGAACTTGAAGCGACCATTGTTCGTCTTGCTCAAATGAGTCGTGCGGTCGGTATCCACCTGATACTGGCCACCCAGCGCCCTTCAGTCAACGTTATTACCGGTACCATTAAGGCGAACATACCAACCCGACTAGCCTTCCAGGTAGCTTCACAGATCGACTCTCGCACCATCATTGACCAAGTCGGTGCCGAAAAATTGCTCGGCAAGGGTGACCTCCTCTTCATGTCTAATGATTCCGGAAAGCTACAACGCTTACAGTCTGCCTTTTTGTCAGAAGATGAGGTCAAGGGGGTGGTTGATTATCTTAAAGACCAGACCATTGCGCACGAACTCGACGCACTTGATCTGGAGGAGCACCACGAAGGTAACGCCGACTCATTCTTTGGTGCCAGCTTGGAAGATGAAGATGAGGATGATCTATATGAAGAAGCTCGCCAGATAGTCATCGAGGCCGGAAAAGCTTCAACCTCATACCTCCAGCGACGTCTTAAGGTTGGGTATTCACGTGGCGCTCGTCTCATTGACATGCTGGAAGAACGCGGGGTTATTGGTCCACAAGAAGGTAGTAAACCGCGTGCTGTTCTCGCCCATAAAGATGGGGATGGTGAGTCAACCACCGACCAGCCGGATTTCTAAACATGTATCGCCCGCTAACCTTTAGTGCAATGGTACGTTTTGGGCTTATTGTTTTGATTATTCTTGGTTTTGCCGGCTATGTACTCTGGCAAAGTAGACTGCTCCTTGGCGGACCAACATTAGAACTTCTGAAAGAACCACCCTACCAGAACACCACCCCGACCGTCACCGTAGAAGGCATCGCACGCAATATCGTAGAGATCACTATTAACGACCTCCCAATCCTGACCGATGAACAAGGCTACTTTACACAAGACGTCGTGCTCACTCCAGGGTATACTATAGTCAGTATTGAAGCGAAGGATCGCTATGGTCGTACCGCACGACTGGAACGCCCTTTCCTCTATACTCCAGACAACACTACCAATCTTAATACCACCACTTATGGCAACAAAAAAGACAGCAAAGAAAACAACCAAAGCAGCAGCACCGAAAACTGAAAAGCCTGAAATCACCGATACACAAGATATCAGTGAGACCTTGCGCAGCATCAAAACAAAATTCGGTGATGACGCCATAATGACACTGAGCTCAACCGCCAAGGTAGATGTTGACGCGATCCCCTCCGGTTCTATTGGCCTCGACGATGCGCTCGGTATCGGCGGATATCCACGCGGGCGTATTATTGAAATCTTTGGTCCTGAAAGCTCCGGTAAGACAACACTCGCCTTGCACGCAATTGCAGAAGCACAAAAAACAAACGGGATCTGTGCATTTATTGATGCGGAACACGCGATGGACCCAGAATACGCTGCTGCCATCGGTGTAAAACTCGATGAGCTGTTGATCTCACAACCAGACACCGGTGAACAGGCCCTAGAGATCGTTGAATCATTGGTACGTAGTGGCAAGATCGATGTTATTGTGATCGACTCAGTCGCCGCACTGACACCAAAAGACGAGATCGAGGGAGAAATGGGTGCCACACACGTTGGTAAACAAGCTCGTCTGATGAGCCAAGCCCTTCGTAAATTAACCGGTATTGTTGCCAAAAGTAAGACGGTTGTTGTTTTCATCAACCAAATTCGTATGCAGATCGGTGTGATGTTTGGTAACCCAGAAACAACACCGGGCGGTAAAGCGCTCAAGTTTTATACCTCAGTACGCCTTGATATCCGTCGTATTGCTCAGATCAAAAAAGGCGACGAGGTGGTTGGCGGGCGGCACCGTGTAAAAGTTGTTAAAAATAAGGTTGCTCCCCCATTCCATACGACCGAATTTGACCTCATCTACGGCGAGGGTATCAGTCGTGAAGGTGAGTTGTTGGCACTCGGTGAGAAATACAAGTTTGTGACAAAGAGCGGTGCTTCCTACACCTACACCCCACCAGGCGGTGACGCCTCAACCGAAGTAAAGCTCGGCCGCGGCTATGGCGCTGCTCGTACCACTCTCAAGGGTGACAAAAAGATGACCAATGAGCTCTTAAAGCACATCCGGAAAGCCATGAAAGAGGAACATGCATAGATAAGGAAAAGCAGCGGCGGGCCAAAGGCCCGCCGCTGCTTTGTTTTGACCGCCTCTTACACTGCCCAGCGTGGGGTATGTTTTGGTACCGGTAAACGAAACGATGCCAATATAACACCGATAAAAAACAAGGTCGCTAGGGTTTGCCAATCGGCATGTACTACAGTGGTCAGTACATAGTCCCCTATCTGTCCGACCGGAATGGCCGAAAAGCTCTGCCACACCGCTGCCACATGTACCAACTTGATCAAAATAAAACCACTCAAACCAAGCAGATACAAGCGCACCGCTGCTGGATGTACGAGCGCTAGCAAGACATATGCATAGTAGACTCGCCGCATGATACTCTTTTTTAATTGATTAGCTGTCTGCATACTTTTTATAACTACTTTCCTTTACTCGACGTTACTTCAATAAACTGCTGACGGCCAGCCTCTTTCCGAAACGCCGTCTTGGCCCGATGAATACGTGCCTTGATCGTACCTGTCTGCACACCGTATGCGGCTGCAATATCTTCCTGGCTCCAGTGTTCCAAGTAGTGCAAGCGTAGCACCGCTGCGAAATGCCCGGGGATACGATGTAATATGCGTTCGATAGCGTCATTTTGCTCTTCAAAACCGGAATGTAACATACGGTCACCTATCAGCTCTTCAAATTCCGGCGGAATGGCCACGAATCGCTCCCCTTCTTTCTTAAGCTTTTGATAGCGAGTAAACGCCGTATTGACCAAAATACGATATGCCCACGAAGAGAACTTGGCTCCGGCTTGAGTTTCAAACCGTCCCGCATTGAGATATATCTTGGTAAAGGTATCCTGCACCACCTCCTCCGCATCGGGCGGCCGGT
>QKBW01000011.1 GCA_003245875.1 Candidatus Kaiserbacteria bacterium | reverse complement strand
TCCTACTTGCTTTTTTCGGCGTTTACGCAGATCTAGCAACTGTATTTTATGGGCTGATTATCTATGTGCCGATTTTGTTTTTTGTTTACAAAGGTCATCGTTGGGCTATCGTGGCGTTAATGATTTTATGGACCTTTGAAAAAGGTTACCAAATTTATGAAACCGGAGGCGATAGCGGAATAATGCCGATTATTTGGTGGCTTATCGTCACGCCATATTTCTGGAAAGCGTTAAAAGTTGAAAATGAGCTGCGCAAACTGGCCCCTGCACTGAAAGATATGCCTGGCTCTGCTTTTTGTCATAAGTGTGGCGAAACATTAGAAGTTAATGCGAAGTTTTGCTCAAGGTGTGGAGCTAAAGTTCTTTCGTCTTCAGTCGAATGAGTATGTTTTGTAAAAATTGTGGAGTTGAATTAAATGCTGGTGCTGGCTTCTGTAAAAATTGCGGTGAAAAAGTCGCTTCTCCAAATGTTGTTGTGGCAACAAAAAATAAATTTTTCTCATGGCTAAGAAAAAGAATTGGCCTTGTTATTTTTATTTTCGTCGGTGGCTTTCTTTTGTTAGTGCTCGTTGGTGCATTGTCAGAAGAAAGATACAATGACTATTCTACAAATACAGCACCTTTCGTAAATACAACAACACAATCGGAGATAGCAGCTTCGGTTGTAAATATCTTCTGCCCAAGCACAGAGTCGGAAGACGAGTCAAGTGGTGGTTCTGGTACGATAATAAGTGAGGATGGTTTAATTCTTACAAACTCGCACATAATTCCTCAAGATGAAACATATCTCCATGTTGATGAGACCGGATGTCTGGTTGTATTACCCGATCCAGTAACTGGACAACCAGACGAGGTCTACCTAGCTCACCCAATTGTATTGCCAACCGTTAGCGATAATTACGACTTAGCCTACATGGAAATTTATGCAGCTTACTACGATGAAGATACCGGAGAATATATGGGCGAATATCCTCGTAAATTTCCAACTTTCGACGATACGACAAGGTGTAAAAATGAAAATGTCCAGCTTGGAGAACCAGTCAGAATTTTTGGCTACCCAGCAATAAGTGGCGGATACTCACTTACTGTTACAGATGGTGTTGTTAGTAGCTTTCCTGGTGATGGTTTGATAATAACTTCTGCAAAAATCAGCCATGGGAATTCTGGCGGGTTAGCTGTTGATAGATATGGATGTATGATTGGCGTTCCTTCGTTGGTCAGTTCTGACGAAGCAGAAACTTTAGGAGTGATTTACTCTATGGATTTGATATTGCAGTTTGATGACGAGGTAACGAATTACATTAATAATCTACAGTAGCTGCTACAGATTTTCATGCAGGAGGAGTGACGGGGACACGAATCATTCCAAAAACAAAGGTGCATGCAAGACAAATGAAGTGTGGGTTTATTGGTAAGTTTAGGGTGCGAGATGACGAATTTAGAAACTTTACTCAAGATCTCGCACCATCTGCGTTTCAAGACTGCTATACTATAGACATATGGAGCAAAAGGATTGGGTGTTGTTTATCGGGACATTCTTGATGGGAATGTTTGCCGGAGGTTACTTGTACTTCACGGTCTTTTTGCCGGACTACGCCGCTAATCAAGATTTGACCACCCTTACGGATCAATGGAAGGGAGATTTTCAATTGACCGGTACCATGTATGGTGCCTGCGACAGTGTCGGTTGTACGTCTTTTTCTCTTTCCGGCAATCGGCAGTATAAATTTGATGCGGGGCTTTCTATTGCTGAGGAGGCTTTGCAAAATGGCACAGTGCCACGAACGCTTTTTAACCGATTGTCTGATGCATTGCAGGCTGCCAGCTCTACGTTAGCGGGTGGTGATGGTGTCGAATGCGGAGCGAATGGCAAAATATACGCCCATTACGTAGTGACCGATCAAGGGGAAACGTACACCTTTGAGAGTTGTGATGCCCAGGGTGATGTGGCCCGTTGGACGACAGAATTATGGCGTTATGTGCAAGACCCAAAGGGTTACGAATTACCTAAAGATGTGGCGTGGCAAGGTGTGGCTGGCACCGTGGAGGAGTTTTTGCGAGAGAACTTTGGTTTCAATAATTAAGACACGAAGCGACATTGCTGACAAGAAATTTTTGTTTGCTACATACGTATGAGTAGATGAGGCTCGCAAGAAACGACTAGCCTCATTATTGTTTTAACGTAATAATTGCGCTTCGCGCACTGAAAATATATGAGAAAAAGTTCTTACTTGGTTATTCCAATTGCTGCCTTTGCCTTGATGGCAACGAATGCATCTGCCTTTAATACCGATGCGCTAGAGAAGGCGGGCCTAACTGATGATCAGATCGAGGCTTTCAAAGAAGCACAAGAGTTGCGTAGTGATGGCGATCGTGATGGTGCTCGTGATGTGTTGGCTGGTGCCGGCATTGACCTTGATGTACTTGATGAAGTACGCCGTGCTGCGGTAAATGAGCGTGACGATCATCGCGAGGCTATTGACCAAGCTATTGCTGATGACAGTTTTGATGAATTTATCGCACTCGACTTGACCGGTCCATTGGAGGTGATTGATACCGAGGCCGAGTTTGAGAAGTTGGTGGAAGCACACTCATTACGCGATGCTGGTGACTACACCGCTGCGCGAGAGATATTTGATGAGTTAGGTGTAACGACTGGCGATTCACATAGTTTGCGCGGTAGTAATCGTGGACAATATGAGCCTGCACATCAGTACACCGGCAATCGTCCGACCAGTGATGACGAATAAGTAATGTAATTATTTTGTAAAAAGGCGCCATCGGCGCCTTTTTGCTATAGTATATATACAATGTGGTACGTGTATATGATGCGTTGCGCTGATGGAACCTTCTATACGGGTGTTACGACCGATGTGACGCGGCGAGTGGCAGAACACAATGGAGAAGCA
>QKBW01000039.1 GCA_003245875.1 Candidatus Kaiserbacteria bacterium | reverse complement strand
AAAAACCGCCAAAGGCGGTTTTTGTGTGTAAGCCGGTAAGGGCATACCCGTTGTGGGCGAGTAGAGTACTCCACCCAACCTCCGTTCGGATACCGCCGGCCACAATTTGCTCGGTGTGTAGAGCACCATCCGAGCCATTCCCACCAACGCATCCACGTTAGCGGTACTTTCAGTATAGCATCACCACCGGAAGGGCCAAAAAGTTGTGCACCTTTGACGAAAGGCAAAAACGTCGTTATAATGCAGGCAGCTAGTGGAAAATGTGAATGAACTAGCGTTTGGCAGGTAACAACACCAGAGAGATGACAACCAAAAAAGATGACGACGTAGTATTGGAACCCGATCAAGACACCGCAGAGACGACGGCAGACAGCGAATTGGTCGAGGAAGAGGAGCATATGGCTGCGACCATTCAAAAATGGCGCGAAAAATATAAGAGCGCCGAGGCAAAAGCTGCAACAAATCTCGAGGAGGCGCAACGTGCCAAAGCTGATTTCCTCAACAGCCGTAAGCGACTCGAGGAAGACTTGGAGCGTAGCAAGGAACGACAACTCAACAGTTTTGTTGAATCTTTACTTCCTCTTTGCGACAGCTTCAGTATGGCGTTAAGTCATGCTAAAGAAGCTGGCTCTTCCAACAACCCTTGGCAAAAGGGTATGGAGGGGATTTATGCCCAATTGTTGCAGTTGCTGCAAAGTTATCAGGTGACCCTTATTGACCCAACAGGCGAACACTTCGATCCATACCAGCACGAGGCAGTTGCGACCGAAGACTCTGACCAACCATCAGAAACAGTATTGCGTGTCATGCAACAAGGGTATGCACGCAACGGGGAAGTACTTCGCCCGGCAAAGGTCATCATTAGTAATTAAGTGATTGAATATTGAAATAGTATGGCAAAAATTCTTGGAATTGACTTAGGAACAACCAACTCAGCAATGGCGATCGTAGATGCTGGCGAACCAAAGATTGTAGAAAATGCAGAAGGTACGCGCACCACACCATCGATCGTTGCTATCTCAAAAAAGGGTGAGCGGCTCGTTGGGCAAATCGCCAAACGGCAAGCGGTCACCAACCCTCAGAACACCATTTACGGTATCAAACGCTTCATGGGGCACACATTTGATGAAGAAGCTGTGCAGAAGGACAAAGCGATCGTACCGTACGAGGTAAAGAAAGGGGGCGACGGTGGCGTTATGGTGGAGCTTGATGGTAAGGATTACCGACCGGAAGAGGTCTCAGCCATGATCTTGGCCAAGCTTAAAGCTGACGCCGAAGCCAAATTGGGTGAGAAAATCACGGAGGCGGTCATTACCGTACCGGCATACTTTAATGATGCACAGCGTAAGGCAACCCAAGATGCCGGCAAGATCGCTGGTTTGGAAGTGAAGCGTATCATAAACGAGCCAACTGCCGCTGCCTTGGCGTATGGTTTCAACAGGAAGAAGGATGAGAAGATCGTTGTTTACGACTTTGGTGGTGGTACATTCGACGTCACGGTCCTAGAAGTAGGGGACGATGTTGTTGAAGTGCAGTCAACCGACGGTGACGCGCACATGGGAGGCCGCGATATCGACCAAGAGATCGTTCGTCACTTGATCGCTGAGTTCAAGGCCAGCGAAGGAGTTGACCTCGGCAAAGACAAGCTCGCACTCCAACGTCTTGACGAAGCTGCTGAAAAGGCAAAACTTGAGCTCTCAAGCTCGACCTCTACCGAGATCAACATCCCGTTCATTACCTCTGGCGAGGATGGACCAAAGCACTTGTTGCTCACCCTCACTCGTGCCAAGCTTGAAGAGCTGGCTCATGAGTATATAGATCGTTCTATTGAGATCACAAAGCGTGCGTTGGAAGCCTCAGGTATCAAGAAAGAAGATATCAACGAGATCATTTTGGTTGGCGGTCAAACTCGCATGCCGGCAATCGTCGAGGCAGTAAAGGCACTCTTTGGCAAAGAGCCAAATAAAAGTGTTAACCCTGACGAGGTCGTTGCACTTGGTGCCGCTATTCAGGCTGGTATCTTCCAAGGTGATGTACACGACATCACCTTGGTTGATGTGATTCCACTTTCGCTGGCTATCGAAACAATGGGTGGTGTCGCTACCAAGCTTATCGAGAAGAATACCCACATTCCAACTAAGAAATCACAGGTGTTCTCCACTGCTGCTGACAACCAAACGTCAACCGAGATCCACATCACCCAGGGTGAGCGTCCGATGTCGGGAGACAATAAGTCGCTCGGCCGTTTCGTGCTCGATGGTATTCCACCAGCTCCACGTGGCGTCCCTCAGGTTGAAGTGACGTTTGATGTCGACAGTAACGGCGTACTAAATGTAACCGCGAAAGATAAATCAACCGGTAAAGAACAATCTATCCGTATTGAAGCAAACTCTGGTCTTTCCGAGGAAGACATTGAGCGCATGAAGCAAGAAGCAGAGACACATGCTGCTGACGATAAGAAAAAGCAAGAACTGATCGAGGCGAGAAATGTCGCCGAGCATCTCGCATACACCGCTGAGAAATCAGTAAAGGACTATGGCGAGAAGGCAGGTAAGGAAGTAACCGATGCTATCGAAGCTGCAGTGAAGGAAGTTCGTGAGAAAATGGCAGACGATGATGTTGAAGCCATTAAGTCAGCCACCGAGAAACTAAACACTGAATTGCAAAAAATTGGCGAGGCCATGCAAAAGGCTGCGAACGAGCAGCAAGCTGCTAGCGACCAAGCTGCCGGTACAGAAGAAACACCGGTACGTGATGCAGAAGTAAAAGAAGACGAAAAGAAGGATTAAAGGTGTGCTCTTAGTGGTGGGCAGGCTTCGCCTGCCCACCACCCTAGAGCTTGGCTCTAATACATTATGGCAAAAGATTACTACGAAACTCTTGGTGTACAAAAAGGCGCCACCAAAGACGAAATAAAAAAAGCTTTTCGTAAGCTGGCAGCACAATATCATCCCGATAAAAAAACCGGTGACGAGGC
>QKBW01000055.1 GCA_003245875.1 Candidatus Kaiserbacteria bacterium | reverse complement strand
AGTGTGCCAAGGAGGTATTGGCGCATACAAAAGGGGTGTTTCCAACGGTTCGTAATGAGCTCGAGCAACTTCCTGGTATTGGTCCTTATACTGCCGGTGCCGTGTGTGCATTTGCTCACAATCAGCCTGTAGTGCTTATTGAGACCAATGTGCGTACAGTGTACCTCCATCACTTTTTTAAGAATGCGACTGCTGTGTCTGATAAAGACATTTTACATTTAGTAGCAAACCATGTGCCAGAGCAACGCGCACGAGAATGGTATTGGGCCTTGATGGACTATGGCAGCTACCTTAAAACGGCGGTAGGTAATCAAAATAAGCGTGCAAAAGCGTACGTCAAGCAATCAAGTTTCGTAGGAAGTGACAGGGAGCTACGTGGGGCGATTGTGCGGGTGCTGGCCGAAGGCCAGCACCCGCAGAGCTCACAGGAGATCCATACAAAAGTTCCTCTGTGTACCCGTAAACGTTTTACTGTTCAGCTCAAGTCTTTGTTACAGGAAGGGCTGGTTGTGCGTCAGGGGAGTCTGTTTGGGTTACCCGAACACTGATTACTTAGTGTCAACAAGGCTGGCGATAGGGAATAGTGCCAATGCTAAAACAACACCAAGTAAAATAAAGGCTTGAGACAATGGCATAAAGAGCAACGCGATTGTCCCCAGTAACGTACCAAGGAGCGTGCCGAGTGGTCGTAGTAGGCGGAACAGACTGATCGTTTGTGCATCGCGTCCATTTGTTTGTTTGAAGAAATAACTTTCTGTTGTTACTTCTACCAGGCTGGCACCGATACGATTAACGAACATAAGCACCATCCAACCCAAAATACTTGCTTCGGCCATAAAAGATATTCCCATAACAGTCACAACCAAGATCGCGACACCAAGCGTCATCATTTCCTTTTCACCCCAGCATGCATCAGCTAGATAACCAACCGGAAATTCAAAGATCACATATGCAAATAAGCCGAATGCAATGATTGAACCGACTTTATCCCAGGTATAGCCAATGTCAGTGATCAAGTAAAGCGGGATGTAAATAACGGTCCAAGCAAAAAATAGTTGCAGAACTAAGTGTACGATCGCTACGCGCTTAATTGCAGAATTTTGCCAGGCGGTGCGTATTGCTCGTAATGGTTTGATCGGGTGATACGCTTGGTCAGTGAAACTATAGAATGAAAATAAAATAATGGCGGTTAGGAACACGCCCACTGTTGCGGCTGCTAAATAAGCTCGATACAGGAGAGTATCATCTTGGCCCACTATGAAAGCGAGCATGAGTGGGCCACATACTGAGGCGGCACTCATTAGGGCTAGTGTCAAACCACGTTTTTTCCCGGTTGAATTCTCGTTGTTACCAATGAGTGTTTCTGAAAAGATATCTATCGAAAAATAGAGCATTGGACTTACGGTCAGAAAACAGAGGAAGGCGGGCACAATGGTAAGTGCGGTGTGCCCAAAACCCATAACAGTGAGTGCAGCTACTTGCACAATGCTGAGTCCAATTGCTACCCAGTAATTGCCCCAGCGTTGCAACCATAGTGGCATGAGTAACAGTGCTACGACTGAAGATAGAGAGCCGACTAAAAACAACATACTCACAACTACCGGTGTTACAAAGCTCTCGAGATATGATGAATTGCTGTAGCTAACAAATAGGGCAATAAAGCTAGCGACCGTTGCCAGTGTATATACCAGCCAGAAATCAGGTGGTCGGCCGTAACGAATAAGCGGTTGGAGACGATAATGAACCATTCGCTTATTGTACCAGGCGGGAGGTATTGAGGAACTACAATGCTAGGGGAAAACAAGAGCCCGCAGCCAAAGGCTGCGGGCTTGTTTTTTAAAGTTACTTCACACTCACATTTATATCCCAATCAATACTGGAATGACCATAGGATTTTTGTGGGTCTTCTGTAACAGGAAACTGGTCACGGTATCTGCTACTTGATCCTTTACGTAGTCGAGGTCTATCGGGTGCATGTTGTTGGTATGCTTCTCAACTGTCTTCTTGATCAATACACGTGCCTCAGAAAGCAGCTGTTGATTTTCACGCAAGTAAATGAATCCTCTAGAAATGATGTCCGGTGATTTACGCAATTTACCGGTCTTGGTGTTTACGGTGGCAATGATCACAAACATACCGTCGTTGGCCAAACTCTGGCGGTCACGCAAAACGACTTCTTGCCGCGCACCGACAGTAAGGCCATCCACCATGATCAGCTCAGTTGGTGCCTTTTCCTTATGCTTAATGATCTCGGTGCCATTCTTGATATCAATCAGTGAGCCGTTATCCGGTACAACGATGTTCTCTTTAGGAAAACCATTGTCTATAGCGGAGTAGGCATGACTTTTGAGGTGGTAGTGGTGCCCGTGTACCGGTACCAGGAATTTTGGTCGCACTTGCTCACGTACCCAGCCGAGTTCACCCGCATTACCGTGTCCTGATGAGTGCACGTGTTCACCACGGTAGTTGATCACGCGAACATTTTGACGATAAATATTATCCTTGAGTTTCTGTACCGCTATTTCATTGCCCGGAATAACTGATGAGGAAAGCACCAATGTGTCACGCTCGTTCAGTACGATTTGCTTGTGTTTACCAGTTGCGATACGCATCAGTGAGGCGAATTCCTCACCCTGTGCACCAGTTGCCAAAACAACGATCCTGTCTGATGGATAATCAGACATCTCATTTGTGCTAATAATCGTACCTGGCTTTACTTCGAGTAGCTTAGCGTTGATGGCAATATCAATGTTTGTTTTGATACTTCGTCCTTCAGGCACAACGTACTTACCGTATTTCTCACATGTTTTAATGATGTGGGTCAGACGATCAAACTGAGAGGCGAAAGTACCAATAATGATTCGGCTATTGGTATTTTTGATGATACGCTCGAGGGTTTCAAATACAATTGATTCCGGTGCAGAAAATCCTTCGCGATCAGCGTTGGTTGAGTCACAAAGCATAACCAGATTATTTTCTTTTCCGACTGATTGCCAGCTTTCCTTTTCTGCTGCAACTACATCACCATCAACGTGGCTCAAACGAATATCACCAGTAATGACAACGTTGCCATGCTTGGTACGCACTGCAATACCCATTGCATCAGGAATAGAGTGGGTGACAGGGAAGGTTTTGATCTCGGTTGTCCCAACAGTGAAGCTGTCACCTTCCTTCACCACATGCATATCGATCGGATCCATATGTGGGAATTCCTCTTGTCGTTTGAGGATCATGAGGGAGGTAAGGAACTGGGTATACACTGGTGGATTACCAATACGTTCCATGATGAATGGAATACCACCAATGTGGTCGAGGTGTCCGTGAGTGATGACTAATGCACGGATCTTGTGCTTACGCTCCTCAAGGTACTGTGTGTTTGGCAATATGTAGTTGATACCGGGAGCGTTTGAACCTTCTGAGACAAATTGGAATCCAGCATCAAAAACAATAATGTCATCTTTGCTTTCAAAAACGATCATATTACGACCGATTTCTTCCACGCCGGAAACTGTTATCACCCGAACAGTATCTTCATCTGTTACCTCTGGTAGGATCGGTGCATGCTTGTCAGTCACGCTCATGCGGTGATGCAATGCCGGGCTAACCATACTGCGTCGGCGGTTGTTGTTGCGACGTCCGCGCTTAGCTGGAGCCGCTGTGCGGTTTTTTGTTGGCTTTGCGGTTGTGGTGTGGCGGGCAACGTGTGCGTGCCGCCGTCGAGGATGAGCATTTGTCGCATTGCTCGTTCTGTTTGTGTTTGTTCGTTCTGTATTCATGATTTTAATTTAACTGTTATCTGTTTTAACGTGTATGAATAAATATTGGCCAAAGCGCTTCACTTTCTATATACCAATCGGTAATGCTGGAAAAACGATCACTGATCTTTCCAATGCGTTTCGTCGAGACCGTCGCAATGTCCTTGGTGTGAACGTAAAGTGCGAGTGGGTTGTAAAGGAAAATAGCTGGCGTCTCTTCATCCATGGTAGTCAAAAGATCCGTGAGTGCTGCCGTACGCTTCTCTTCGTCTGTGGTGGTGCGAAATGTTGTGAGGTCGGCATCAGCGTTGATACTGGCAAAGAAAGAAATGTTCAGTCCAGGATCCTCTCGTTGTGATGAATGCCAAAATGGATAAAGATCGAGACTTCGCCCGGTATCTGTACCAAAAAGTAGCAGTTCATAGTCGCGTGGCCTGATGATGGTTTGTACCAGATCAGATTGATCGAATAATGCTACTTCAACCTCAATACCGGCTTTTTGCCATACCTCTTTTAGGTAATTGGCAGTCTTCTCAAAGTACGGTGCATTAGTTGTGACCAGTTTCAGAGACAGTGTTACCTCATTTCCATCTATGGTTTTTTTCCAACCACCGGTACCATTATCTTTCCAGCCACCTTTCTCCAAGATCTGCTTGGTGGCATCAATATCTGCCTGTGGCAGTGACGAGGTTGATTGTACGTCATAAAAGCCTGATGGAATAGGTAGTGCTGTGGGTTCTGCGCCGCCGGGCAAAACAGTCTCAATAAGTTGGTTGCGGTCTATGGCTGTGGCAAGTGCCTGGCGAACTGCCTGGTCACGTAAGATAGTGCTCTGATTTTGGTTCATAAAGACTGTAAATACACGCGGCAAGGGGTAGGTTTCAACAATAAATGTGTCCGGAGGAAGAGTGGCTATGTCGTCGCGGCTGAGCGCTGCTGTCGCATTGATGGCACCGGTGCGCAACGCGTTGGTAATGGCTAGTTCGGAATCAAAGAAACGCACCTGAATAGTACTGATGAGTGGCTGGTTGATGGCGTATGTATTTGATACAAGCGTGTATGCATTGATGAGGCCATCTGGCGAATGAGTGATGGTCTTAATGGTGTACGGACCGCTGCCGATCGGGTCGGTATTGCGATTGCTGAAAGGAAATGCTTCTGGAGAGAGATCGCTCCAGGTGTGTTGTGGCAAGATGCCCAAGGTTAGGTTTTCCATGAATGGAGCGTAGTTGCTGGGTAGTACGAAATTAAGCTCATGATCATTTATCACTTCAACTTTGACTTCGCTCCATGTGCCACGCAACGGTGATTTCAAGTCTGGATCTTGTATTTGCTTCACTGTATAGGCAACGTCGTTAGCTGTTAGTGGCGTGCCGTCGCTAAATCGTACATCGGGACGAACGACAACATTGTAAACGGTGCCGTCGTCAGAGATGGTTACTGATTCAGCAAGGTCTGGTACCAAATCACCATTGGTATCAATGCGCATCAAACCACTGTAGAGCAAAGAGACCAGATCACTATCAGCTCGAGTGATAGCTAATATTGGATTTACGAAACGTGGGGTACCAACAATTCCTTCGACCAAGACCCCTCCGTTGCTCGGTGTATCAGTCAGCCAGTGTGCATTGTATCGATAAAAGGCTGCAACGAGCGCGGTGAGAAGTATCAGCAGAGTGAGTAGTAGCACGAAACGGTCACCGGAAGAAAGTCGTGTTAAGAAAGCGAACCAACGGTCAACAACACGGCGCGGGCGCGAGAAGCGTTTCATATAGTTGAATGTGATTTTTGAATTGATTTAAGACGCTTAATAACGTCGGAAGGTCATACTTACGAACATAATTACGAGCGCAATTATGTCTTACAGCGTAATACTCAAGATGGCAGCAAGCACAAAAAGAGTTGCCACAACTATAGTAAAGCGAAAGAGAAAAAGTTCTCCACCACGGCGCTTATGAAAAGCTGCACTGAAGTTGTCTCCACCAAAAGCTCCACCCAAACTCGAACCACGTTGCTGCATGAGAATGCCAGCAATGAGGAGGAGGGCCAGAACTATCTGAATGTACGGCAGTACTGGAAGTACCACGGTTCGTAAGAATTCCATGTGGCAAGATAGTAGCAGAGAATTGGATGGAGGGCAAGAGGGTGTGACAGGGAGATAAAGAGAAAGGCCGGCTCGCTATCGCTCGCCGGCCCAGTTTTCAGCCGTTACTTGGAATGGTAACGACCGCGATAATTTCGGTGACCTGTCCAATTGGGTCGTTCCCGGTCGGTCCGGTATAGCCACCCGTAGTGAAGGTCAAGGGAAAATCATCCGGCCTGCCAGCCCTCCCGTCATGCAGGCTGATGATCTCCTTAAGGAGCAAGGGGGCGATGAGGTACAGGTGTGTGCATGTTGCACATTTTTGTTTCTCCTCATCCTCGAATGCCAACGCAGCCGGCACGGCTGCGCCCTCGTGCCGTCCGAAAGCGGCAGTTGGCAGGCGGAATGCTTCCGCCTGCGAGAAGCCGCCTTTTGCGCTTTGGAGCAACACTGCGGCAATGTCTTTGAGGATGACCTCTGCTTCCTTCTCGCTTGGCTCGCACCATATGCGGATGCGTGGGTCTTCTTTTTTTTCTGTGGCGGCTCGTTTGCTGCGCACCAGCTTTGCCTGCTGGCGCAGCTGGTGCAGTACGTCCAGTGATGGTCGTACTTGCGTCCATATGCGGTCAAGTTGCATGTTCTGCATGTTCTATCCTTTCGATCAGTCCAGCGCTACTATAGCGCAATATTTCGAAAGATAAAGCGTTGTCTGTATTGATTTTGACAGTACACTTGACTCCTTTATAATGTCACGGTTGGTGGGAGGTTTTCGGCTTCTCACCGGGAAATTGTTATTCAGGAATTTTGTAAATGAAACAATATGTCAGACGTAAGTACAATTAAACCACTTGGTGACAAGGTAGTATTGCGACCACTGACCGATGAAGAGAGCAATACGACGTCGGCTTCCGGTATCATCATTCCGAGTACTGTCGACAATAAAGAGAAGAGCGATCAGGGTGTGGTAGTGGCAGTTGGCCCAGGTGCTTGGAATCAGAATAACTCCGCGCGTATTCCGCTGGATGTTAAAGAGGGAGATCGTGTTCTCTTTAGTAGTTGGCGCGAGAAGGTGAAGGTGGGAGATAAAGAATATTTTGTAATTTCCGAAAGCGATATTCACGGGATTATTAGTTAGTATCTAGAAACATGGCAAAAGAAGTACTTTTTGGTGAAGAGGTGAAGCGTAAATTGAAAGTTGGTGTCGATACGGTGGCTGATGCTGTCAAAGTAACACTTGGTCCGCGTGGCCGTAATGTCATGCTTGATAAAGGATATGGTGGTCCTACCATTACCAACGATGGTGTTTCGATCGCAAAAGAGATCACTCTCCAAGACAAATTTGAGAACATGGGTGCGGAGATCATCAAGGAAGTGGCTAATAAGACCAACGAATTAGCTGGAGATGGTACAACAACCGCCACGGTACTCACACAGGCGTTGATCAGCGAAGGCCTGAAGCAGACCACCATGGGACTCAATTCAATGGCGGTGCGCAGTGGTATGGAGCATGCAGCGCATGATGTGGTTGAGGCACTGCATGGTATGGCTACTAAAATTAGCAAGTCAGAAGAGATCAGGCAGGTTGCTACCATTTCGGCTGAAAATGAAGAGATCGGTGAAAAGATCGCTGAGACCATCGATAAGGTCGGGAAAGACGGCGTGGTAACTGTCGAGGAAGGCAAATCATTTGGTATCGAGACAGAATTTACCGAGGGTATGGAATTTGATCGTGGCTACGTGTCACCGTACATGGTTACCAATCCGGAGCGCATGGAAGCAGAGTATAAGAATGCACGCATTCTTATCACAGACAAAAAGATCTCATCAGTGCAAACCATTTTGCCATTGCTGGAAAAGGTGGCACAAGCTGGTAGTAAAGAGTTGGTCATCATTGCTGACGATATTGACGGCGAGGCGCTCACCACGTTTGTGGTTAATAAGCTCAAAGGAGGTTTTTCTGTCTTGGGTGTCAAAGCTCCCGGGTATGGTGATCGTAAGAAGGAGATGTTACAAGACATCGCTATTTTGACCAAGGGCCAACTTGTTTCTGAAGAACTTGGTTTGAAGTTGGAAGAGACAACACTGGAGCAGCTTGGTCAGGCCGAGCGAGTGGTAGCTACAAAAGATAACACTACGATCGTTGGTGGCGCGGGTGAAAAGCAGGCGATCGATGATCGTGTGGCTGCGTTGCGCACGCAAGTAGACAACGCTAGCTCAAAGTTTGACAAAGAAAAGCTCGAAGAGCGTATTGCCAAACTCGCGGGTGGTGTGGCGGTGATTAGAGTTGGAGCCGCAACAGAGTCGGAGATGAAGTATCTAAAACTCAAGATCGAAGATGCGGTCAACGCCACGAAGGCGGCCATTGAAGAAGGTATTGTACCTGGTGGTGGTACTAGTTTGGCTCGTGCTGCCGCATTGGTGGAAGAGAAGTTGGGAGGAAAGGCTGGGCTCTCCACTGAAGAGATGGTTGGATACACCATTGTTTTGAAGGCATTGGAAGAACCATTGCGCCAGATCGCAGATAACACCGGCAAGATCGATGGGGCAGTGGCGGTTGATAAGGTTAAGCAGGCGGGTGGTAACGCAGGGTATGATGCGGCCAAGAATGAGATGGTGGAGGACATGATTGCCGCTGGTATCATCGATCCGGTGAAGGTGGAGCGTGCCGGTGTGCAGCATGCTGTTTCTGCTGCTGCTATCTTCCTTACAACTGAAGCGGCCATTACTGATGCACCAGAACCAGAGAAGCCTGCGATGCCAGATATGGGGGGAATGGGAGGGATGTACTAGGGTTTCCTTAAAATCGTAAGGTAAAAAAGAAACGCGCGGGCCACAGGCCCGCGCGTTTCTTCGTGTGAGTACGTATTGTGGTATAATTTACACATTACAGATTAAATTTTTGACGTATGTCTATGGGAATTGTTTTAGGAATGATCGCATTGGCTGTAGTTGGCTACGGTATCATTTTATTCAACCGCTTTGCTAAGCTGACCGCTCGTGCAGATGAGGCGTGGGCTGATATCGATGTACAGCTTAAACGCCGTTATGACCTTATTCCAAACCTCATGGAGACGGTAAAAGGGTATGCAGCACATGAGCGTGGCGTCTTTGATAGTGTGACCTCAGCACGCGCTGAAGCAACACAGATCCACGTCGATCCGGCTAACATTACGCCGGAGAGCATCAAGGCTATGGCTGGTGCCGAGGGTGCACTTTCTGGTGCCCTGGGCAAATTATTGGCTGTGGCAGAGGCGTATCCTGATTTGAAGGCTAATCAAAACTTCCTCGAGTTGCAGAATGAATTGTCTGACACCGAAAATAAGATCCAAGCTGCTCGTCGCTTTTACAACGGCAACGTACGTGACCTCTCAATTGCGCTTCGTTCTTTCCCAAGCAATGTGGTTGGTAACATGATGAAGCTCAAGGAGCGTGAATACTTTGAATTGCCAGAGGATTCAGCCGAAAAGGAACCGGTGAAGGTTAGTTTCTAAGATGCATGAGTCGCGTTTATTACAACAAATTAGTTCGCGATAATATCCAAGACATCATCAAAAAGAATGGTGAATCTTGCGAAATACGTGTTCTGGATGATGACAAAGAGTTTCAACAAGAGTTGTTGAAAAAGGTGAACGAAGAGGCGGGAGCGCTCTCTCGGGTGCGCAGCCGAGAAGAATTCTTGTCCGAGTATGCTGATCTCATGGTCATTCTTGACGAATTGTCGGCGCTTCTTGAATTTTCAGAAACCGATATAAAAACAGCCATAGAAGAAAATGTTAAGCGAAAAGGGTTGTACAAAAAGCGTCACTTTCTGCATTGGTCATCGGACGGTAATTATAGGAGTAATGAATCTCAGCAAGGTATTGCATCATAAATAATGGCAACGCTCTACACACAACAGTCTCGTAATATTGCACGCACCTGGGCACTGATGGGCTTCTTCCTGGTGCTTGTCGTAGCAATTGGATATGCAGTCTCATGGTACTTACAAGACTCGTCCATTTTGTACGTGGCAGTTATCTTTGCACTCCTTACCAATGTCGGTAGCTATTGGTTTTCGGATAAGCTGGTCCTTTCGATGACCGGCGCACATCCGGCCGATCCTACACAACACCGCGAATTGATCCAGGTGGTCGAGAATTTGGCCATTACAGCTGGTCTCCCCATGCCAAAGGTATATGTTATCAGCGATCAAGCGCCAAACGCCTTTGCTACCGGCCGTAACCCGGAGCATGCGGTCGTGTGTGCGACCACCGGCTTACTCGCCATGTTGGATCGGGGAGAGCTGGAAGGAGTGATGGCTCATGAGCTCTCTCATGTGGGCAATCGTGATATGTTGGTCATGACGGTTGCGGTTGTATTAGCTGGCTTTGTGGCGATTTTGGCAGACTTTTTCTCACGTACATTGATGTATGGTGGTGGCGATCGTGACAATAAAAACCCACTGCTTTTAGTGGTCGGTGTGATCGGTATCTTGTTGGCGCCGCTGGCGGCACAGATGATCCAGATGGCAGTCTCACGAAAGCGCGAATATTTGGCAGACGCCAGCGGCGCCCTCCTCACTCGCTACCCGGAAGGTTTGGCTTCCGCTTTGGAAAAGATAAGCAGCGCACACATCCCCATGCAGAAGGCGAGTCATGCGACCGCACACCTCTTTATTGCTGACCCGTTTGGGGGCAGGCAATCAATTGGACAAAAAATAAGTAATCTTTTCAGCACCCATCCACCGGCCCAAGAGCGCATCAAGCGCTTGCGCGATATGGATGTGTAAATGGTGGTACACTAGTGCGGCTTATTTGGGGGGAGTGACCGAATGGATAAAAGTTGCTGGGAGCAACTTTTATCCGCAGGTGGATTCCAGGTGCACATAAAATTCTGAGCGGAGAGATGGCAGAGTGGTCGATCGCGCATCCTTGGAAAGGATGTAAGGGTTTACGCCCTTCGGGGGTTCGAATCCCCCTCTCTCCGCTCAGAATTTTATTGACGGGGACGCGTGTTGGGTGAATAGCCCGCGCAGGTTCAAACCCTGTCTCCTCCGCAGCATGCGCCTGGAAAACGAGTGTTTTTCCAGGTGCATGTTTCTACTGCTGAGCTGCTACTGTTTTGAAGCAACATTTTTTGTAGGGAATGTTCACACCACTTAATTTATGTTGTATCATTAAATTAATGGAAAGGAATATAAAATTATTCACTTTAATAGCTACAATCACAATACTAATATGCTACGCATAGCCAAAAATTTAAGGACGCTGAGATACCCTAATGGATTTTAGTGGAAAATAAGTTATAAGTTATGCATTGCATTCATTGTGGTAAAAACATTCCATGCGATAGCAAATTTTGCCAATTCTGCGGAAAAACACTTCCAGCAGAACTGTTTAAGGATGTTCCTGTACACGACAAAACCCAGTGTGATGTCTGCGGGGCGATAGCTCCAACGAAATATAACGAATTTTATGCAAATATAGGGATGTTGCTTGCGAGAAGGCAAATGTCTATAAAAGGCAACTTGTGTAAAAGTTGCACCAATAAATATTTTTGGCAATATACCTTAATAAACGTTTTTCTTGGTTGGTGGGGAATTATATCCTTTTTTGCCACAATTATTTTTATTCTCAACAATACATTTAGATATCTAGGTACCATTACATTAAAAAAATATTATTAAAATTATGGAACAAGAAAAGTCAAAAAAGAAAAGTGCGTGGTCGTGGGGCGTTGATGAGGCTGAACTAAAAAAGCAAGTTGAAAATTATCAAAACCTCAAAATTAC
>QKBW01000044.1 GCA_003245875.1 Candidatus Kaiserbacteria bacterium | reverse complement strand
GAGAAATATTACCGAGTATCTCAAGCATAGGTGTAATCGGATCGACCTTCTCCTCTTCTTTAGGAAGCTTGTCCAAACCCGAATCAATATATGTTTTAATTGGATATTCCTGATCCTTTTTCTTTCCCATATGGAATGACATAACATCCCAGTCTGGAGAGCCAAGCGGTATCTCAGCGGTGTAGTCTACCGGCTCCTCAATCACTTCAACGCCTGGGTACTGCGCATAGAGATTGGCCTCCAATGCTGGCTTCGTTTTGCTTGTGGGTACATTAGCATAAAATCGCACATCGCCACCAATTGAAACGATCTCAAAAGAAAAATTAAGCGGGCGCTTACCTTGCAGGTATGTTTGCATAAGGTTGTCCGGGTTGGCTGTGTTGTGAATTTGTGAAATAACAAATTCCATTGCCTCCGGAGACTTAAAGACCTCAGGTGGCAATTTGATACGTAAAGTAGTTCTCCCATTGTTTAAAGCAAAATTCTTTCCTACCTGGTCCATCCATTTACTATAAAAAAGGTGGGCGAGAAAATAAGTAACCCAAATAGGACTAAGAGCAGCAGTTATGATAAATACCTGCCAGAACGAGACTGGAGTTAGCAAGAAGAAGAGCAAAAGGAGTAATACACCGAAAACGGCTAACAAACCTCCATAGTCGAGATCGTTGCCACCCAGCCACTTGATCACAAAACCAAGTACCGGAACCTTTTCCGCAAATTTCTTGTACTCCTCCATATACTGCTATTGTACACGAAGAAAAGGTGCGCGGCCGAAGGCCGCGCACCTTTTCTCTGGAAAACTCCGGAATACTTTCTAATGCTTGCTAACCTTACTCGGCAAGCACATATGTTCCGTTAGCTAGTCGCTTGAAGAGATTAGTATCCTGTAAGTTCACAATAATAGTATTGTCTTTTACATAACGCTCCTTGCGCACTTTATCAATGATCTCCTCACGAGTCATTGGACCATGTTTCTCAATAATATCGCGCAATACATCCTTAACTACACCAGCTGAATATCCCCATTCAGTGAGTGCGTAAAGACCACGACCAACAAGTACGAAACGATCGTCCTTAATGAGTTCGTTGTGAGTCGTTGCGGTATGAGCCTTGTGATTGAACAGCTCTTCAATAGCAGCTGCTACCTCGCGGAAATGCATTGGTGAACCATGACGCTTTACTACCAGGTAGGCATAATCACGGATGCCCTTCACTCGCACGTTAGGACTTGAAGCATGGCCCCACTCACCAAGCGGGTTACGGCCAATCTCTTTTGAGATCAACAACCAGCGCTTCAGTACCTGCTCATCATACTTGTCTGCCAGATCAATCAATTCGCTCTTGAAACGAGACAGCACCTCGTCTTCGGAAATAAGCTCATCACGATTCAATCCCTTGTAGACATTTTTGAGGGCTTTCTCTACCAAATCAGCAATCTTCTTCTCAGTGTACCAGCGATGTACATAAGAAGTGTTTTCTTTGTTTCGATAAAACAGGTTACCGAGGACAAGAAGGAAATAGATATGGTTACGTAAAATCGGATCATCAGTGATCTCTTCCAACAGCGTATGCTCTGCGACTAGGCCACCGCCGAGTTCACTAATAGCTGTGGTAAGTTCATCAAATATCGGCTGAAACTCTTTGTATATGTCTGATTTTTGAATTGAATTCAGACCATAATTTTCAATTTGACGGACACGTTCTCGTGTAATGCCATACGTTTGACCGATACTTTCGAGAGTTGATTTTTCAGCATCATTACCAAGACCGTAACGCTTCTCGAGTACATCGCGAGCACGATCAGGTAAAACGCTCAACAATTTTTTAGTGACTTGTTTTGGTTTAAATGTAATCATACGACATCAGTTTTTCTAATCAGTCGGCCCGGAAGGGCTCGTTCCTTCTATGCGTTCATACTTTTATACCATATCTGTTGACAATGGTCAAACGTGTTGTTATTCAGTGATTATGTTGAGGATGCGACCCGGCTTGTAAATGATCTTCTTTGGCTCCCCCGCCTCGAGTTTTTCAGCCAGTTTTGCATTAGCCCGTACTGCTGCCAGCGCTTCTTTCTCGCTAGCATCAGGTGCAAGTGTGATATCACCTCTTACTTTACCGTTTATTTGGACACCAATGGTAATTGTCTCATCAACTGCCAGTGCTGGATCATAGGCAGGCCATACTGTGGTATGGATGCTGGCCGTATGGTCATCCTCGTGCCACAACTCCTCCGTCAAATGCGGGGCAAATGGTGCGAGTAGGCGCAAGAATATTTCATAACTATCTTTTGTTAAGCCTACCTTCTCGGCCAGATTAACAAAGATCATCATCGACGAAACAGCGGTGTTAAACTTGAAACCCTCGATATCCTCACTTACTTTTTTGATGGTTTTGTGAAGCGCGTTTGTCACTTCTTTTGGTTCAGTGGCGATGATATGTTCTCCGAGCCCGTTGACCTTTTCCAAGAAGCGGCGTGCGCCCGCCAAACCGTCCTTGCTCCAAGCAATAGTATTTTCAAACGGCCCCATAAACATTTCATAAACACGCATAGTGTCGGCACCAACCAAATCAACGATATCATCAGGATTGATCACATTTCCCCAGCGCTTGCTCATTTTGCGTCCGTCCTCAGCCAAGATAAAACCGAGAAATTCAAGCCGTTGAAACGGTTCGATGGTAGACACCACACCAATGTCGTAGAGGAATTTATGCCAGAAGCGCGCGTAGATGAGGTGCCGTACGGCGTGATCACCACCCACGTACACATCAACCGGCGCCCAGTATTTTTCTTTCTCTTTCGCAACGAGTTCGGTGTTGTTATGCGGATCCATATAGCGCAGGTAGTACCACGAAGAACCGGCCCACTGCGGCATGGTGTTAGTCTCTCGTTCGGCCTTGATCAGTTCTTCCCCGAACGGCGCTTCTTCCGCCACCATAAAGTCACCGTCATCAGTAACATAACCGGTAACATTGACCCAGTCGGTAATGTTCGCCAGTGGTGAGCGGCCATCACCTGATGGTTCATAGTGTTCTACTTCCGGCAAGGTAACCGGCAACTGTTCTTCAGCAATTGGATAAATCGTTCCATCCTCAGTGCGCACGATCGGAAACGGCTCACCCCAGTA
>QKBW01000049.1 GCA_003245875.1 Candidatus Kaiserbacteria bacterium | reverse complement strand
GGTCGCAGCCTGTACGGCTGGAACGTTGCCTCCGAGCATCGCGGCCAGGAGCACAAATAAAATTACTCTTTTCATACTTACATAGGACGTACCATATTGCATAATCTTTCAAAAAGTAACCAAATCAGTATTTATATAGTATATAAGAATACATCACCCAAAGGAGGGACGGATGACTAGCACACCAAACAATGAGGAACGGGAAAATCAAGGTAAAAAGGAACATACTCCTTACGACCCTCATTTTCCTGACACTTCACACAAATCTCGGCCAAAACTCCATGACCCAAACACATGGGGATTCGAACCATCGGCTGAGAAAGAGGGTTAGGTGGATGCTTGCATCTGTCTAACCCTCATTTTATTTTAGAGAAACTGTCGCACGCTACCGACCACGACACCCCAGACAAAGCAGTCGTCATTGTCAGTAATGGAAATAGGCTCATATCCATCTTGTTCAGAAATAAGCGCCAAACCGGTTCCCCTTTTTTCCAAACGTTTAACGACCAACTCGCCATAGACTGCAGCCACCACTATTTTTCCTGGCTGTGGCGTCACTGCACGATCAACCACCAACACATCACCAGAAAAAATACCCGCCCCTTCCATCGAGTCACCTTGTACCCGCACAAAGAATGTACTGGCCGGATGTTTGACCACCAGATCATGGATATCAAGCATATCTTCCACCAAGTCATCAGCCGGTGCCGGGAAACCGGCGGCTGCATGACTCGCGTAGAGATTGGTAAGCTGGAGCCCAGAAGGCGCCAGCCGAGCCACCGTCATTATTTTGACATCCTTACTCATACAATGACACCATTGCCAACAAGCCAACCTTGCAACAAGAGCAACCCCCCCATCAACAACAACAAACCAAAACTATATGCTACTTGCAGCGGGTTATGTCGTCGCCACTCCAGAGTTAATGACGTAGCGAGCACCAATGCCACAAATGCTGCTAGCAGAGCATATAAGGTTGCCAGCACGGTATTCGGCTGTGTTAAAAAGCCGTACCACGGTACACGATCAAGTTGTACCGGTTCATGCTGAAGCGTGGTGGTCGGTAGACCGGTTGCCACTACTTCCTCACCGAGCACCTGGGTATCAACCGTTTCAGATGATGACGGCACTAATGCCAAAAAATCCACAGAAGCATCCCCCGTTGCCAAAACGGAAGAAGTGGAAACTTCTTGCCATGCCTCAGGAGTTGCATTCGTCGCAAATGTAGGGGTTTGCTCTACTGTGGCAACAGCAGTCTGTGTAATCGGTGTGCCAAACAGTTGCACTACAAAAATAGTCTTGTATCCTTCATATTTTCCTTCTGCAATACCGATCCCAATTTCCTTGTACATACCGTTCATAATATTGGCGCGATGGGTTGGAGAATGCATCCACGCATCAACAACAGCTGAAGAATCAGTAAAGTGCACGGCCAGATTTTCACCGGCATAGACATATTGATATCCGGCAACATCAAACCAATGCCAAGGGGAAACACCGGCGGGGCTATAATGATCAAAATAGCCATTGGTCGCCATATCCTCCGCCTTCATCTGCGCAGCCCGATCCAGCGTGACGCTTCGAGTTAGCTCATCTAAGTGATCTTGTGCGCGCTCACTGTTTGTCTCAGCAACAATAACAGCAGGCAGTACCGCACCTACTAGCCACGAAACACTGGGCCATACCAGAGCTTGAATGTTTGCCAAAATAAAGGTCAGCAACACCAAAAACGACATGCCACCCATGGCTACTTTTTGTAATAGATGCGGATGAAAATCATTGTGTTCGTGCGGAACAAAAAGATTGTAAAGTAAGCGACGCATGGTAATAGTATACCATCACACATTTCGCAGCATTGGTACTACCTAAACAAAGCCGCGCTGCCTTTGGCAGCGCGGCTTTGTCCCCTATTTCTTCCGATATTTACCGACGAGGTGGTGGTAATACACAAGGAGTGTTACTTGCCGCCTCAAGTTGTGGTTGCTGTAAACGGTCCCGAACTACATCACGGAATCGCTGAAACTCTTCCGGATCAGTTAAAGGATCTTTGATGTCCGGCATAGCGCCACACACAACAAACACTCCATCATCACCGACAATACCAAGTAACCGGACACTTTTTCCAGCCACTAATATATCTTTATCCGGACCAATCACAGCAGAAGTGTCCAGTAACCAACTGGTTCCATCGACATCTGCAACAAACAATTCACCATTTTGTTCTTCTACCTCACCAATCAGACGACCATTGACCGGCTGCTGCCACAAACGCATTTCAATACGTTCCTGTGACGGATAGAACGGCATGATACGGCCGAGTTCACGGTCTACAATGTTCCCCACCCCAAACCATACCGCCCACAGAGCTAACGCAACACTTCCAAGCAAACTACTGCTGAGAATAAGCCATAATGGATATTTATAACCTCGCTTGGTCTGACGAATATCCCACACCGCCACGATGAGCAGTAGTCCAAACACCGGTATCCAAAGATACGGCACTGTCTCAACCATAAATTCCAGCCAGGTTTCGTGTGTAGCCTCAAAAAGTGCATACCAACCAACATCGACGGCATACCAAAGGACTGAGAGTGAGACAGCGCCAAAGACAATGCTCAACAACCAAACCGCCCAAATGGCGTAATTCTGCAACCAGAATACATACCACGGACGTGGTTTTACATTTTGTGCTTCCAAAGCATCCATGATGCGCATGGTCTTTGTTTTTTTTGATTGAAATTGTTCAGGTAGTATGTTCATAATTTTGTGCGATCAAAATTTTCTTCAAAGCGGCTTTGCCACGATGGATCAATGTCCCCACCGTTGCAACCGGGATGGTGAGAATATCAGATATTTCCTCGTATTCTTTGTGCTCCATGAATCGTAGGATCAAAACTGTACGATATCGCTCGGGTAACTCTGTCAGGGCCTTTGTTACAGCAGTTTGATCCTCTGTGATCTTAAACTGCTCAGCAGGACCAAGCTCCAAACCCTCAACAAACCGCAACACCTCATCTGCATCCGCAATTGCATGACCCTCCGGCCTGATCGAGCGCTTGCGGAACCAACTCACCGTCTCGTTGTGTGCAATACGGTACAGCCACGAAGAAAATTTAAGAGAAGTATCAAACGAGGCTAGGTTACGATAGGCTTTTATAAAAGTGTCTTGTAAGAGATCCTGTCGATCCTCCGGATCACCAACACCCAGTCGATAAAAATAACGTCCCAGCGGTGCTTCGTAACGCTCCACCAAAAAAGCAAACGCCTGTCTATCAGCCAACGCCTGTCCTACTAGCGACTCGTCGCTTTGTGTCTGTGTGTCAGCCATGGATTTATGAAGTATACCAGACTGCCACCAAAACGAAGGTTGTGCCAGTGTAACCATACCGTCAACGTGTTTATATACGTATAAAGGGATCAATTTATTACATAAAAAAATCCCGACCAATTTGGCCAGGAAAGATTAGTGGTGCGGCGGCCTGACGGCCGCCGCACCAAAGGTCACTGCGGAAGGAAACCAGTAACAGAACCATAATAGCCGTAAGCACCGTCAACTCGAGTTGAACCGAATACGATCCCATCTTTGTTCTGCGCGAAAATCGGGACGCGGACTAAGCGGTCACCGGCATCCGGGTCTTCAAACTCGTCACCCGGGAAGTCCATGTCGAGCTCATCGAAACGCACGAGGCGATTCGGATGAGACAGGATCAGGCATCCGCCAGCCACCGAGCCGTGACCGAATTCGCCTTCGTTATACGACCTGCGAACTTCCCTGACGGGATAGCCGCCCCAGCGGTCGCCCACTTGGCTCGGAACAATCAGGAAGTCCCCAGGCTGCACACGCTTCATGTCGTGTTCATAGTCAGTCGTACGTTCACACTGACGCAAGAGTTTCGGCGTCAGCTGACCTTCACGATAGCTGTAGAACTTGCGTTCCTTGGCGATCGCCTTGAAGATCAGATCGAGGGCATTGTGGCAGCCACCGACCGACTCGTCCCATACTTTCACAAGCGGCCCTTCGACTGCGTCAGGCAGAGTGAGGCTGTCATACCAGTCTTGCCCCTCGTTGAGGAACCAGTCGGCGTTCAGTTCGGCGAATGCCGGAACCTTCTGCTGAAGCAATTTGACCTGCTGTGTGATGGACGACAGGCCAGTGTATTCGGGCGGGTAGACGTATTTGGTACGCCGTTCCCGACCAGCAAGCAGTTTAGCAATCTGTGCGGCCAGCGCCGGATTGCTCCGAATTTTCTTCAGGCCAAGCGGGGTGACACCCGCATCTTCGAGCGACTTGAGGGTCGCTCCGATTGCGCCAAAACCTTCATTCCAGAGACCAGAACCAGAAGTTGTCATGAGACTTTCTCCTAAAAGTTATGCCCTTGTCGACCGTCGACTTTGAGCGTTAGTGTCTGTCTTCTAGAAATGAGACAAACACTCCATTTCCAAAAATTAGAAACAGGGTGTTTGTCTCATTCGCTACGAATTGTAGAGGAACCACTGCAAAAGTAATACCATACTTTCAATAAAAAACAACTACACTGCACTCCCGGCCACCCAACCTGTCGTCCAACAAAGCTGTAGTGAGTAGCCACCGCTTGGTCGATTAACATGCAGCGCATCGCCGGTGAGATACAAGCCAGCCACTTTTTTAGATTCCATGGTTTTGGTGTCGACCTCCTGGAGGTCGACACCGCCATCGGCCAATACCGCCCACTCAAGCCCCATGGTGCCTATGACCGTCAGTTTAATGCCCTTCAGTGCATCGGCTAATTGCTCACGCTCTTGTTTTGTTACATCATGAACTCGTTTTTCCAGCACTTCCACGGGCACCTGTGCAGCCAGTGCCGCCACTAAACGCGGCATAATGATCTCGCCCAAGATATTCTTCACCTGCTTATTTTTATGGGCATCAAATACTTCACGCACACGAGTGCGCACGGTGCCGATATCAGCCTTCGGAAAAAGATCAACAGAAGCAGTGACCTGCCCAAACTGCAGCAGTTCCTTCACCTTGGGTGAACTGTTTAAAATAACCGGTCCGGAAAGACCAAAGTGGGTGAAGAGTACAGACCCGGACACTTTATGTTGCCCCTTTTTGTTTTGAAAGAGTACCTGTACGCCCTGAAGCGTTACACCTGAAATATATTTCACCCATGGCTCCAGTACCTTCAGCGGCACGATTGACGGCGTGGCTTGATGGACAGTGTGACCATACACTGAAAGCCACTCCACCCCCGCGCCTGAGGCGCCAAGTTCAGGATGTGATGCTCCGCCAGTTGCTAAAATAACCTTCGGTGCCGAAAAAATTTCACTTCCAACCTGTACACCAACAACAGCTCCGTTCTTTACAATCAAGCCATCCACTGCTTTTTTTAGGCGTATCTCAACTTGGTTGCGAGTGCAGTAGGTACGCAGTGTTTCAACCACAGCCGGAGCCGACTCACATTCCGGGAAGGCACGACCATTCGCTTCAACTTTCAAAGGCAACTCCTGCGCTACAAAAAAATCCCACGTTTGTTGCATACCAAACTGGGCAAATGGTGAAAATAAGAACTTCGCAGCGTCACCATAGCGCGACAACAGCTGTCGCACATCGGGTTCAGCATTAAGAATATTACAGCGACCACCACCGGTGGCTGCAAGCTTTCGACCCAGGACCTTATTTTTTTCCAAGAGTAAAACACGCAGGCCTCGCTCGGCCGCCCGTCCAGCAGCCATCATTCCTGACGCGCCACCACCCACCACGATCACATCATAGTGACGATTTGACATATTCTTCATATTATAGCATATTATATTGAAATTTCAAGACTATGAGCGAAACAATCCGTATAAATAAGCGCCTTTCAGAATTAGGACTGTGTAGTCGCCGTGAGGCAGATGCGTTGATCAGTCAGGGTACAGTATTGGTAAATGGCGAAGTGGCCACCCTTGGTCAGCAGGTGACTCTCCATGACAAAGTAGAGATAATTGGTACTCAAAAGGAAAAGGTCTACCTCGCCTACTATAAAGGTCGTGGTATCATCACCCACTCCCCGGCTGAAAATGAAGTGGATATTGCTACCCGTCTTAAGCAAGACTACGGCCTCACCAACCTCTACCCTCTTGGCCGACTCGACAAAGACTCCGAGGGGTTGCTACTCATCACGAACGACGGTCGTCTCACCAAGCCGCTACTTGATTCAAAAAATAATATTGAAAAGGAGTATGAGGTGGAGGTGGATAAACCGGTAACGAACCACCTACTCAACATCCTCGCAAAAGGAGTAGACATCGAAGGCTATCGCACCAAGCCGGCCAAGGCTGTAACCAAATCGCAATACCGTTTTCTCTTGACCCTGACCGAGGGTAAAAAGCATCAGATCCGTCGTATGTGCGCCGCCCTTGGCTTCCAAGTCCAATCGCTCAAGCGTGTCCGGGTGGCTAATATCGAATTAGGGCAACTTAAGCCCAACCAATACCGAAAACTGACCGAGCCCGAGCGTAAAACATTATTTAAAACTCTTGGTCTTCCATTATAAGAAACGGCGCGCCCTCTGGGCCCGCCTTTCTTTACTCCTAAGAATGTGATAGCTTACAGACAGAGAAAGGAGGCTCACATGCCCATTTACGTTCCCAAGAGAGTGCACATCATCAAGTCATCACCGGTCGCTCCCATCATCTTCCTCGCCGGCCCAATTCGTGGTGGCAACGACTGGCAAGCCGAAGCAGCCGAAAATCTGCTTGCGATCAACAATCGCGCACACGTCATCAGCCCCTGTCGCTGGGATGGCAACCACCGACTGGCAGAACACTTCGTCAACCCATTTGTCTCTAGCTGGAATGACCCGCGCCAGCGGCGATGGGAAGAGATCTACCTCCAGCAAGCTGCCCTGGATGAAGATGAGAGCGGCTGCGCCCTCTTCTGGCTTCCCAAGGAAGACAAGACTGTTCCGAGAAATCCGGAGGATGGCCCGTACGCCATGGACACATGGCGCGAGCTCGGCAAAATTGCCGGCTGGTTCCACTTCAACAAGAATGTGCGTATGGTGATCGGCGGCGACCCGGATTTCCCCGGTCTCGACACCATTCTCGACGACCTATGTGTGGCGTCAAGAAGCGCGCAGGTGTTTTTCACCGACATGCAAATCTTGCTTTTGGCAGCGATGCAAACGGCGGTGTGACATGAAGGCGGGCCCTCTGGGCCCGCCGTTTCTTTTTCCGTACTTCCCTCTCTCACCTCTAGTCAACCAATATATCTGTTGTGCTTGGCAAGGACTGCCTTATGACGTCGAGGTCGGCTTGGCTGTAGTTGGTGCCACGCAGGTCAAGTATTTTTAGATTATGTAAATTACCCAGTTCATACGGCAAACCGGTCAGAGGGTTATTGGCTAGATTTAATATTTCCAGTTGTGAGAGCTGGCCCACTTCTGCCGGTAAGCCGGTGAAGTTATTTCCGCTAAGATTAAGTTCACGCAAGGCCGAAAGTTGGCGTACCTCAGCCTTCAGTGAACCAGTCAAACCGCGGCCCGAAAGATTAAGCGTCGTTGCGCTCTTTGGAATTGTAATACCATCATAGATGACAACTTGTGCGACCCCTGGTACGTTCTCAGTAGTGTTCTTAGTGGGTTGTGTGGCAGTTGTAGCAGAATCTGGTACCGTCACTACTGGCTTTTGTCGCTCATAGGAGACAGCGGCCATAACCAATAAGCCAAAGACCACGATGATTGGAATGAGTGTTCTCATAATCTAATTGTACCATGCGCACACACAGACAGACATTCCAGGCAAATATAGCTTAAAATATACGGATGAAAATCCACCGCTATCATGTCGACAGTTTTGTTGCTTTTTTGCTCACCGGCACGTTACTCATACACTTCACCAGACTTACTCCAGCCGACCATTACCTCCTGGTCGGTATGTCATGAGTTGGCTTTTTGCCGGTTCTTTGGGGCGTCTATCAATCCATCAAGGCGCGCGAATGGGCATCAATGGATCTACTCGCCTCTGTCGCACTTATCTTTTCCATCATCAGTCGTGAGTGGACGTCCGTCATATTCATTGCCCTAATGCTCGCAGCCGCACGTATGCTCGATAGTGTCACAAAAGACCATACCGAAAAAAGTATTAAAGGGCTACTCAAATTACGCAGTAATGAAGCTACCATTGAAAGAAACGGGGTGATGGGCAAAGTAGCCACCGATGACATCGCGCTCGACGATATTGTAGTTGTTGGCCTCGGCGAACGGATCCCGGTGGACGGAGTGGTGCTTTCGGGTGACGCTGCCGTAGACGAATCGTCACTGACCGGAGAATCACTACCGGTTGATAAAAATGTTGGAAGCGGAGTCATGAGCTCAACGCTGGTACGGTCCGGTAGCCTCAGAATAAAAACAGAGCGAATCGGAAAAGACACGACGCTCGAACGCATTATCGCCTTGGTAGAATCAGCTCAATCTGAAAAACCATCCTCACAAACACTGGGTGAACGATTCGGCAAGATTTACCTTATCTCTATCTTTATTGGATCAGCACTTTTATATCTACTGACCTCTAACCTGCCGCTCGTTTTGGCGGTGGTGCTGGTAGTGTGTGCTGACGATGTGGCTGTCGCAATACCAATTGCCTACCTACGCGCCATTAAAGCCGCCTCCAAAGACGGAGTGATCGTCAAAGGCAGTAAGCACCTGGAAACACTCGGCAATATCGACACCATTGTATTTGATAAGACAGGCACCCTTACCAAAGGCGAGCTCACCGTGCGTGATCTGATACCAGCACCAGGTCGCACAGAGCACGAAGTGTTGCGGTGGGGCATGTTGGCCAGCATGCAGTCCAAGCACCCACTCTCTCGTGCCTTTGTGGCCCACGCTAAAGAGCTTGGTGTGGGTGAGACCTTTCCCGACACCGCAGAAGAAAAGGGTGGCAAGGGAATTGTGGCCACTCGTGGCACCGACACTGTTGTACTGGGTAAGCGCGTCTTGATGGATGACCATGGCATTGCAGTACCCGATGCGGTTACTGCAACTGCAGAGGAAAAAGCTGCTCAAGGTCGCAGCGTTTCTTATATTGCCGTCAACGGACAACTGGTTGGTTGTTTCACTGCCTCTGACACCATTAAGGACAATGCGCCTGAATCATTACGCAAACTACAGGCATTGGGAGTAAAAAACATCGTTATGCTGACCGGTGACTCAGAACTAGCAGCCCAAGCTATTGCCAAAGAACTTGGTGTTACTGCGTGGCAGGCTGATCTCTTGCCGGAACAAAAAGTTGATGCGATCAGAAAGCTACAAGTGCAGCAGCCGGTCGCTATGGTTGGTGACGGGGTGAACGATACCGCTGCGCTTTCCATTGCTGCTGTCGGTATTGCCATGGGCGGACTCGGTAGTGAGGCGACCCTTGATGCGGCCGAGATTATTCTGATGCGCGACGACCTTGCCGCCCTGCCGCACACCATTGAAATTGCTCGCCGCACACGTGACGTTTCGATACAAGATTTTTGGATCTGGGGTATCTCTAATATTTTTGGGTTGTTGCTGGTGTTTGGCGGTGTGATCGGGCCAGCCGGTGCGGCTGCCTACAACTTCCTGTCCGACTTTATTCCTCTTTTTAACTCCTTGCGTATCCGTAAGGTACGGTAACAAAAAAGCGCGCCCAGAGGGCGCGCTTTTTTGTTTCTACTTCCCGGCTCGTTTACGATCCGTCTCCTTCAAATACTGCTTACGCAAGCGTATAGACTGTGGACACACTTCCAAATATTCATCATCTTGCATCAATTCCAAACCAAGCTCGATCGAAAGCTCTTTGTGTGGCGTGAGCACGATCGCATCATCACTTCCAGACGCGCGCATGTTAGTAAGCTGCTTACCTTTGGTTGGATTAACGGTCATTTCCTCTCCCTTGCTGGTGTTTCCCACCACCATACCTTCATACACTTCCGCACCTGGACCGATATAGAGTTCGCCACGGTCTTGCAAGCCAAACAACGCAAAGCCAAGTGCCTTACCAGAAGCCATACTGATCATGCTACCGACCTGGCGCTTTTTAATCTCACCGGCATATGGTTTGAAGCCCAGCACACGAGAAGCCAAGATGCCTTCACCGCGGGTATCTACCATGAACTGATTCTTGTAGCCCAAGAGTCCGCGAGTTGGCCCTTCAAAGATCAAACGCACTTGATTTTCGTGTGGTACCATATTTTGCATAATAAAACCGCGTTGCCCAAGACGTTCAATGACCGCCCCCTGAAACTCACTCGGCACATCAACGGTCACTTCCTCAAATGGTTCGAGTTTCTGTTCCCCTTCTTCTTTGATGATCACCTTTGGCTGTGAGACAGAGAGCTCGTACCCTTCACGACGCATATTTTCAAGCAAGACCGAAATATGCATCTCGCCACGACCTCTCACATCAAAAGCATCACCCTTGGGGTCAACCTGCAAACCAACATTGATCTCCAATTCCTTTTCCAAACGTTCACCGATCTGACGACTGGTCACGTACTTACCTTCTCGTCCGGCAAACGGTGAGCTGTTCACCAAAAATTGCATAGCAATGGTTGGTTCTTCAACCTTAATAGCCGGCAATGGCAAAGTGGCCTCACTGTCGCTGATAGTGTCACCAATATCCACTGCTTCCAGGCCAGCTATAAGCACAATGTCTCCGGCATACGCCACAGGCAATTCAACCTGGTGAGTACCCTTATAACCGGACAGTTTTACCACTTTGCCTTTTCGGGTAGCCTCGCCCTCGTACTGAATAAAAACCGGCTGGCCCTTTTCTATCTTGCCTTCATAAATGCGGGCCACTGCCAAACGACCAAGGAAATTATCGTACCCAAGATTAAAGACCTGGGCCTTCAGTGGCTCTCCTTCCTCATACCCTCGTGCCGCTGGGACATGCTCCAAGACGCAATCCAACAAAGGTGAGAGGTCTTTTAATTCATCATCTAATTTGCGCTTGGCGACCTTATCGCGGCCAATGGCATAGACAACCGGAAAGTTACTTTGTTCATCACTGGCACCCAATTCCCAGAACAGTTCCAACACCTGCTCCTCGGTACGATCTGGATCAGCCGCTGGCTTGTCTATTTTATTGATGACCACAATCGGCTTCAGGCCAAGCTCAAGCGATTTTTTAAGAACAAAACGTGTCTGTGGCATCGGCCCTTCCTGAGCGTCAACTACCAACAGCACCGAGTCTATCGAACGCAGAACACGCTCTACCTCAGAGCCAAAGTCGGCGTGACCTGGTGTGTCGATAATGTTGATCTTGGTACCTTTGTACTCGATCGAGGTGTTTTTGGCATAAATGGTAATACCACGCTCTTTTTCAAGCGCGTTGCTGTCCATACTCTGCCCCTCATCACGCGCACCAGTAAACTCCATTAACCCGTCGGTCAGAGTGGTCTTACCATGGTCTACGTGAGCAATAATTGCGATGTTACGAATTTCCATATCGTGAAAATAAAATGCCGCCAAAGGACGGCTCTTTAGCGACCGTACAATAACACGTAAAAGATAAAATAGGAAGAGTATACGACTACTCCCCCAGTCTCATGATTCGCCGTTTGTCTTCTCGCGAAAGACGGCGCAGAGCCGCTTCGCGGCTCTGCGCCGCACTCCTATCCTTAGCTTTTTCAGTATAGACAACCCGCACCGGCCGCCTGCTGGCTGTATACCTCGCTCCTTTAGCCTTCCCTGCTTCTCCATTGTGTTCTGCCGCTCGCCGCGTCACATCGGTCGTAACACCCGTATAGAAGGTTCCATCAGCGCAACGCATCATAT
>QKBW01000030.1 GCA_003245875.1 Candidatus Kaiserbacteria bacterium | reverse complement strand
CTTATCTTTACCAACCTCTCCCCTGAACACATCGAATCACACGGCTCATTTGAAACATACAAAGCGGCAAAATTAGAAATAGCACACCAACTCACTCGTTCGCGCAAGCGTCCACGCTATATCGTGGCCAACTCTGACGATGAGCATGGCGCTGATTTCCTTAAGACACCGGTTGAACACCAACTTCCTTACAACATAAAACAGCTCAAACTGTACACCCTTCATAAGGATGGCAGCAGTTTGATCTTTGCCGACGGCACGGAAGAGATCACCCTTCGGGTACCTCTGGTAGGGCTGTTTAACGTATATAACACCCTCGCCGCATTAACCTTAGCGCGCGCACTCGGAGTATCAATGAAAAATATTGATAAGGCTCTGCACCAACTTCCTACCATCAAGGGGCGTGTCGAACAATTTCATGCACCAGCCGAGCACCACACGCACTTTACTGCTGTCGTCGATTACGCGCACACACCCGATTCTCTGACCGCTCTCTACGAGGCCTTCAAGCAATATCCGAAAGTATGTGTGCTGGGTAACACCGGTGGCGGGCGTGACACTTGGAAGCGTCCGGAAATGGCTGCGATTGCCGAGCGATACTGTGACCACATTATTCTCACCAACGAAGATCCTTACGATGAAGATCCGCAAAAGATCGTAGACGAAATGGCTGCAGCCATTACAGACACCAGTAAACTAGAGGTCGTCATGGATCGACGCCAAGCCATCAATACCGCCTTGCACAAAGCCAGTGCCGGAGGGTACGTACTGATTTCTGGCAAAGGTACTGATCCGTACATCATGGGACCAAACAATACCAAAGAACCTTGGAGTGATGCTCGGGTGGTACAGGAGGAAATGGAAACACTCCTCAAGGAATAACAAAAGCGGCGGGCCTTCGGCCCGCCGCTTTTGTTATTTCCCCGTATGATACAACACAATCCCTGCCGTCACCGACACGTTCAACGATTCTTTCATCCCTCGCATCGGTAACTCCAAAAGAGTATCCGCGATAGATAAAATATCGGGCGATACACCATCTACTTCATTCCCAAATATATACACCACCTGCTCTGGTTCGATAAAATCATAGAGCGAAACACTGCCCGCTCCCTGTTCAACCGCCACCAATTGATACCCTTGTGTGCGATATGTTTGCAAACGATCTACCAGTTCTTCATTCGTACACGACTCCCACGCTACCGATTCGGTAGCCCCGAGTGAGGTTTTAGCAATCGCCGGTTGTGTTCGTCCAAAACGATCGATCGGTGCCGGTGTATAGCCGGCCAAAATAATCTTCTCTACTCCAGCCCCGTCGCTCGTCCGAAAAATAGCCCCCACATTTTGGGCACTGCGGATATTATCCAGAACAACGATTGTACTCATGTAATACTGTCCGCCCACCAGGGCTCGAACCTGGGACCGTCGGCTTAAAAGGCCGCTGCTCTACCATCTGAGCTATGGGCGGATAAGTGCTCGAAACTATACCATATTGAATGAAAAAATCTAACTCTCAAGACTACCACTCCAACACCCACTGCTCGAGGGCAAGATCGAGCTCTACTTCACCGGCGTGCCCTTGGTGATACAGAGCGAGTAACGATTCGGCCAATTCCTCCACTCGGCCTGGCGCAAAATGAGACAGTGCTTTTTTAGCCTTGTTATAAGGAAACGCATTCACCCCCGCCTCTTGGGCTGAGCTAGTCTTCCCTGCCAGCAGCATCAGTTTCAACTGCCACCACAACGCCCCAATGATCTCCTCTGGTGTGAGACCGGCGGCCCTGGCGCGTGCTAACAACAACCAACCATTCTTTTTGTCTCGTGTGCAAAGCGCATCAGCCAACGCAAATGTGTTAAACCGCTCTACGTCCCCACGCTTGAATTCTTCCAGGCTTTCTGTCTGCTTCTGATACTTCTTCTTTTGATCTGCGAGCAGCAACCCTTCAATTACAAAGAAAGCATGCGGAGAATGAGGTAACTCGCTTAAAATAGAAAATAACTCTGCACTAAAGTCATCGTTGTCGGACGGCATGTCGAGTATGTACGCGCTTGGTGCACCAAAAAGAGATACGCTCTCCACTACGTCACGTAACTGCCCAGACTGGAACGATTCAGCTTCAATGCGCTCTAGGGACAAACCACTTTCACGGGCGGCGGCCAAGGCCGCCGCCCGTGCTTTCCCACTATCCGTACCAAAAAATACCTGCAACATAACGACTAGCTTTGGTTATATTTACTTAATTCTTGCCAATTTGGGCCAGTCTTCACTTCAACCTCCACCGGCACGCCATGGGTTTCGCGACCAACAAACACGTCTTGCATGATGGCGACCAACTTTGGAACTAATGTTTCCAGTTGGTTGGTTTGTACCTCAAACAACAGTTCATCATGTACTTGTAGCAGCATACGCAATGATTCATCCAACTCCTCTTGTTTGATAAATTCACTCATACGGATCATGGCAATGCGCAAAATATCACCCTCCGTACCTTGAATCGGCGCATTGATAGCCATACGCTCGGCAGCCGCACGAATAAATGGCGCACCGGAATTGATGCCCGGGAATTGCCGGCGACGACCAAACATCGTAACCGTATAACCATGTGTGCGCGCAAAAGCTTTTGTCTCTTCCAAATACTCCGCGAGGCGTGTGAAGGTGTTGAAGTAGGCATTGAGAAATTCTTGCGCTTCTTCTCGGGTAGTTCCCTCCCCCAGATTTTGCCGCAAGGCGTTTACCCCCATACCATAGAGAATGCCGAAGTTTATCACCTTGGCTTTGCGGCGCATCTCTCTAGTAACATCCTCGGCTGCCACACCAAACACGCGCATCGCAACACCGGCATGGACATCTTCACCGCGCTTAAAAATTTCAACAAGCTCTTTATCCTCCGAAAGCATAGCAGCAATGCGTAGCTCGATTTGCGAGTAGTCGATCGATACCAAAGTGTACCCCGGGCTGGCGATGAAGGCCTTACGAATAGCTCTTCCCTCTTCACTGCGCACGGGGATGTTCTGGAGATTTGGACTCTGGCTCGCTAGGCGACCGGTCGTCGTACCGGTTTGTAAAAACGTCGTGCGCACTCTACCATCTTCCCCTACCAACTGCGGCAATGTGTCGATGTAGGTGGACACAAGCTTGGCCAACTCTCGGTACCGCAAAATGCTGGCAATGATTGGGTGCAGGTCGATCATTTTAGTCAATTCTGACTCACGAGTCGATCGCTGCCCACCAGCAGTCTTTTTTTGATTCTTTGGCTTGAGGCCAAGTGTATCAAAGAGCACGTCTCCAAGTTGTTTGGGAGAATTGAGATTAAACTCACACCCCGCTTGCTGATAGATGTCTTTTTCAAGTTTGATCAGTTCTTTGTGGAGTGTCTTTGACAACATGTGCAGATACGGCACGTCAAGCAACACACCGACACTATTGATATGTGTAATAACGGGACGTAGTGGCGCTTCGATAGTTTCGTACAGTTGCCATAAGTCTTGCGATCGTAGCCGCTCATCAAGCGCCGCCATGATACCAGAAGGATCGTCGGTGCCTAAATACGTGCGGCCGTAGTCGATGATGTCGTCAGCAGTACTGTTGGTACGATCACTTTCTAAAAGCCACAACTTTATGGCCGCTGTTTCTTGCTGGTCTGTGGTCATAGTTGTCTCAAGCACAGTGTCAGAAACTGCAAAGAGTGTACGAATACGCGCAGCAAGTGTCCGAAAGCCCAACTCGCTACATAGTGAAAGTGTTGCTTCCACATCGACCGATTCGCGCCAATGCGCTGCCGGCAACTCAAAGGTAACAGGCGCGTCGGTACGAATGGTTGCCAGCATTTTTGAAAATACCGCTTCTTCTTCATGTTCGGTCAAGAGCGTAATAGTGCGTGCTTTAATGCCGGCGGCGGCGAGCTGGGCCGGGTCTTTGTGCAGCGCAGCATAGAGCCTTTCGATCGTTCCATAGAGCCGCACCAGCTCGCCGCCGCTCTTTTCACCGATCCCTGGTATGCCTGGAATATTATCTGAAGGATCACCGCGTAATCCCTTGTAATCAGGTATTGAGGTAGGAGGAAAACCGAAGCGCTCTTTTACCGCCGCTTCGTCATACAAGATCGTATCGTTGATTCCCTTCTTTAGGGTATATACCTTCACTCTTTTTTTCTCTACCAGCTGCAGCGTATCCATATCACCGGATGCAATGACCACTTCCAGGTCTTTGTGTTGCTTGGTTTGCGCGGCAATAGTGCCGAGCATATCATCAGCCTCAAAACCGGGTAGTTCATAAATAGGAATCGAGAGGACGGCACAAATATCGCGCGAGCGCTCGATTTGGGCGACCAGGGTATCGTCTGTTTTTACCCGACCAGCCTTGTATCCGGCATAGGCTTCATGCCGATGTGTTGGTGTGGGCAAGTCGTAACATGCCACCAAATAATCTGGCTTCAGTTCTTCGACGATCTTCAATATCATACTGACCACACCATAGAGCGCGCCGGTCGGTTCTCCGGATGGTGACGAAAAGTCTGGCAGCGCATGATACGCGCGATGCAAAATTGCGTGCGCATCGAGAAGAACCAGGGTTTCTTTTTTCTTTTTTATGGTCATAGGTCGATGGTCAATGTCCGCGTAGCATCTTGCTGCGAAAAACGAAGATGCACGGTGTGCGGCGGCAGCAACGACGCAATGCGCTCTGCCCACTCAATACATACCAATGTCTGTGCGTCCGCAAAGATTTGTGAGAGGTGAAGAGGTACAGCCTCTTCCTCACTATCAAAACGATATGTATCTATGTGCACCAATGTCTGCCACCGGGCATTCGTCGTCTCATACCCTTTCATTATCACAAACGTCGGACTAGTCACCGGCTCCTGTACCCCTAGCTGTGTGGCAATCGTTTGGACAAAGGTAGTTTTGCCAGCACCCAAGTCACCATAGAGCGCCAAAACGGTGGCACCGTCTGTCTTTGGTAACGAGGCTAAAATATCTTTGGCTACAGTTTCAAGACTATCAAGAGCAGTGATGTCATAGAATGATTGCATTGCCCTTAGCATACCTGGTATCACGGAAATAGAAAAGCGGGGGAAACGCGAAGCGTTTCCATCGCTTTTCCCTGCTACAATAGGAGCAATATGGTTCAATTTGACGACACATACGATGATGAGAAATTAAGCGAGCTGCGCCGTGCTGAAGAAGAGCACTTGATGCGTGAACTTGCAGCCAGTTACGGCTACCAATACATTTACCTGCCCGGTATTACCATCAACCCAAGCGCCCTGACGGTCATTGATGAAAAAGTTGCTCGCGAAGCCGAAGCGGTGGCTTTTGAACGCCATAATAAGCAGCTTAATATCGCGCTGCATAATCCCAACAACCCTGCCGTTCAAGCGTTGCTGGAACAACTCAAAAAAGACAACTGGAAACTGACCATTATGATTTGTTCCAAGGCCAGCCTCGAGCATGCTTGGCTGCGCTACCAAGACCAGCGCAGCACCATTGCCGTTACCCGTGGGGTCCTTGATATCGACCCAACATCCATCGCTAATTTGGTAAAATCACTTCGCGGTTTGGAAGATGTAACTGCTCGAATTGAAGACATCCGTACCCTCAACTCCGCTCGTCGGGTCTCCGAGACTTTGGAAGCTATGTTTGCTGGGGCTATTTCTCTCCATGCCTCGGACATCCATATTGAACCGGAAGAAACCGGTATCCGCATGCGTTTTCGTCTTGATGGCGTACTACATGATGTCATTGATATGCAGCGCGTAATTTACGAACGTCTTCTTTCACGTCTCAAACTACTGGCTGGTATGCGCCTCAACGCACACGATGAGGCACAAGATGGCCGCTTTACATTCACCATCGGCGAGCAGACGGTAGAGGTGCGTGCCTCCGTCATTCCCGGCGCAGCCGGCGAGTCGATGGTAATGCGTTTGCTTGACCCAACGGTAGCCAGTTTCTCGTTCGAGAACCTTGGCCTTAATCCCATTTTACGAGAAACAATAGAAGAAGAACTGAAACGTCCCAACGGACTGATCATCACCACCGGTCCGACCGGTTCCGGTAAAACGACCGCATTGTATGCATTCTTACGCAAAGTACACACACCGGACGTTAAGATCATCACTATTGAGGACCCGGTTGAATATAAGCTGGAAGATATTGTGCAAACACAAGTGGGAGACGAATACACTTTTGCATCAGGCCTACGTGCTATTCTTCGTCAAGACCCAGACGTTATTATGGTTGGTGAGATACGCGACCGCGAAGTGGCTGAAACCGCCCTCCAAGCTGCCAAAACCGGTCACCTGGTTTTCTCTACCCTCCACACCAACAGTGCGGTCGGTGCTTTCCCCCGTCTCATCGACCTTGGTGCTGACTATCGCTCATTCGGTAGTGCGGTCAACATTGTGCTCGGACAGCGTCTCGTCCGTGTCTTATGCAATCACTGTAAAGAAGCATACGAGGCTTCCCCGGAGGAAGTCGCATTGATCAAAGACACCATAAAAGACCACCCCCACCCTCCACAACTTTCAGATCCACTCATCTTGCACAAGCCGGTCGGCTGTCCTCACTGCAATCAAACCGGCTTTATGGGCCGCCAAGGTTTGTTTGAAGCAGTGCGTATGGATGCAGCTGTCGAAGAAGCCATCCTCCGCGACCCGCGTGAACATATCATCGCCGAGGCTGCCGCACCTCAAGGCATCCCTAATATGACACACGATGGTGTCGAAAAGGTGTTGGCTGGTACCACCTCCCTCCCCGAGCTTATCCGTGTGGTCGATCTTGAAAATCGCCGCCAACATGCCGCGACTCCGGAAGCAGGTGAGGATGACTTTGCAGACCATATTGTATAAATCATGTTTCAAAATAAAAACCACCCCCTTACAAGTAGGCAGGTGGTTTTTATATGCTATAGTCGAGATGTCTTTCGCTCCTTGAGAATCATCCAGAGTCCTTCAAGTTGATAATTCTCTAAGCAAGCTTTCCGCATAGAAAGTGAATGCAACGCTAAGGAATTTTCCAGCACGCCAACTCATTGGTTGGCACCAAAAAACCCTCGCAACCGCACTCAGGTTGCTTAGAGAATTATCACCTCGAAATGAAATCTCGACCTTTTATAAGGTCATATGTAGTTACTAAAGAAGTGAGGCCAAGCGGCCAAGGGAACTGTATTGCGCAAGATGATAGCATAGTATAGAAATTCTGTCAACCCTACACACCGACCTATTTTTCAGCTACTGACAAGGCGCGCGGTAAGGAAAAATACGGTAAAATAAGCATATGACCGCCTTTAGCCGCGATAATTCTCAAAACCTCGACCAAACTCTTCGCCCACAAACCTGGGATGAGTACGTCGGTCAAGCAAAAATCAAAGAAAACTTACGGATTCTTTTGACCGCTGCGCGTGAACGTGGCCATGCCGCCGAACACGTGCTTCTCTATGGGCCACCTGGCTTGGGAAAGACGACACTCGCCCACCTGATATCCAAAACACTGGGCACCAACATGCGAACCACCTCCGGACCGGCCATCGAACGTGTTGGTGATTTGGCCGCCATACTCACCAACCTCTCCCCTGGTGACGTACTCTTCATTGACGAGATCCATCGTCTCTCTAAAAGTATTGAGGAAGTGCTATATCCTGCCATGGAGTCCGGGGTACTCGACATCATTATTGGCAAAGGACCATCGGCTCGCACGGTACAGCTCGAACTACCGCCTTTCACCCTAGTAGCCGCAACCACCCGCATTTCACTACTCTCCGCACCGCTGCGTTCTCGCTTCTCTGGCGGTACTTTCCGTTTGGATTTCTACAATGAGGATGACATCACCGCCATCCTAACTCGCTCGGCGCATATGCTGGGGGTCGCAGTCGATCAACCAGTTTTGCGTGACATTGCTAGTCGTTGTCGCGCTACCCCTCGTACTGCCAACTACCTTCTCAAGCGCTGCCGCGACATGGCGCAACTCGAAGGCGGCGAGATCACCAGTGATGTGGTACAGGCCACCTTTGATCTCTTGGAAATAGACAGTCTTGGTCTTGGTGCACCAGACCGTGCAGTCCTGGATGCGATCATTCATAAGTTCAATGGCGGACCGGTTGGCCTCAACACGATCGCTGCTGCAACTGGCGAGGAACAATCAACCATCGAAGATGTGATCGAGCCATACCTTATTCGCCAAGGCCTTCTTGAACGCACCCCCCGCGGCCGCATCGCCAGCCCCGAGGCGTATAATCATTTGCAAAATAACTGAACATACTCGCCCCGACCCCACTGGTCGAGGCGAATTCTTTTTTGTATACTAGCGACACTATGTCAGGACATAATAAATGGAGCAAGATCAAGAATAAGAAGGCAGCCACCGACGCAGTCAAGAGTAAAGTGTTTAGTAAGCACTCAGCCTTGATTGCGATGGAGTCTCGTAAAGCTAATGGTGACGTCAACTCGCCAGGTTTGGCAGCTGTTATCGAACGTGCCAAGAAAGACTCTATGCCAAAAGAGAACATCGACCGTGCAGTAGCCAAGGGAGCCGGTACCGGTGGTACAGCCTTGGAGGAGATCATGTATGAAGGCTATGGCCCAGGTGGTGTGGCTATGCTGATTCAAGTTGTCACCGACAACAACAACCGCACCGCTGCTGAGATCCGACACACTTTTTCTAAGAGCGGTTATGAGCTTGGTACCCCCGGTAGTGCCGCTTGGGCATTTACCAAAACTAACGATGGTTTTGTACCCAATATGCCAATGGAACTTGATGATGATACGGGTGAAAAATTGGCTGACTTTTTGGAAAAACTGGAAGACAATGACGATGTAACCAACGTATATACCGCCGCCGACTCTCCTGAAGAATAAAAAAAGCCGGAGCAAAGTTCCGGCCTTTTTATACGGTATAATCAATCCATCATGCGTGTTATCGGTATCGACCCTGGCTATGATCGTCTCGGCGTAGCAGTACTTGAAAAGCAAGACGGAAAAGAAACCGTGCTTTTTTCTCACTGTATTGAGACCGACAAAAACCTTTCCTTACCAGAACGACATAAGCAAGCTGGAGATGCTCTGGTAAATATATTACGACAATACGAACCGATGGTGGTTGGCATCGAGACCTTGTTCTTTAACAAAAACATCTCAACCGGTATCGGTGTAGCCGAAATTCGTGGCGTCATACTTTACCTCGCGCAAGCGGCCGGCTGTCGTGTCATCGAGGTCAGCCCGCAACAGGTCAAGCTTGCCGTTACTGGGTATGGGAAAAGTGATAAGACTGCAGTATTCACCATGGTACAACGTTTAGTGGCCAATGTACCTGCCAAGGCATTAGATGACGAGTATGATGCTATTGCGGTGGGAGTAGCAGCACTTGCTCATTGTCGATAACTGGTTATAATCTCCCCCAAGCCGCTCGGCATTTATTCAAGTCTAACCAAGAGTTCACTATGTTGATGTTTGCATATTTTGATGGAGGCAGTGATGATGAGACAGAAGAGGAAGAAGTTCCGGAAGATGAGGATGCTTCTATTGATGATTCGTTGTTAGACGAAATGAGTGACGACGATACCGAGAGCGATGACACTGAAGGCTTTGGCCATATTGCCGACGACGAAGTAGACGATGGGGAGGATGATGAAGATGATGAGGAAGACGATAGTGAGTCACTTGAAGACGACGCTGAAGACGTGGACTACGATACTTTTGATGATGTAGATGAGTTTTAAACTACGCAAAATAAAAAGCGGCCGCCCAGAAGGCGGCCGCTTTTTATTTACATTTTTTATATTTACCGCACCTCCACCACACACACCTGTTTTTTACCGCGTTTAAGCAAAAATACCCCCGCAGCAGAAATTGCTTGTTCGGGATCAGTCACTTTCTCGCTTTCAATCTCCACAGCACCGCTCTCAATGAACGTTCTTGCCTCACGCTTACTGCTAGCCAGCCCACTTGCCACCAAAACATCAACAACCATATCACCCGCAGCAACCTGGGCACTCGGTGCACTTTCTTGTACCATCGCTAATTCATCATTTGTCAGCCCAGCCACCTTCCCCTTACCAAACAATGCCTCTGATGCACGGACAACTGCTGAGGTCATCTGCTCGCCATGGACAAAAGTGGTAACCGCTTCAGCGAGACGCTTTTGTGCATAACGTGCTCCGGGATCCTGTTGCCATTGCCGAACGATGTTCTCGATCTCATCTAGAGAAATGAAAGTAAACAACTTGAGGTAATCTTCTACGTTTTCATCAGCCACATTGCGCCAAAATTGATAAAACGCAAACGGCGATGTCTTCTCGGCATCCAACCACACCGCATTCCCCTCACTCTTACCAAACTTTTTACCCGTTGCCTTGTCTACAATCAACGGTACTGTCAGTGCATAGGTCGTGTGTTGTTCTTTTCGTCTGATCAGGTCAACGCCTGAGACAATATTTCCCCACTGATCTGATCCGCCAACCTGTAAATCACAGCCATATTCTTTATGAAGCGTTAGGTAGTCAAACGCTTGCAGCAACGGATACGCAAACTCGGTGTAAGAAATGCCAACATCACCATCCATACGTCGCGCAATCGCTTCTTTTTTTACCAACTCATTAACTGTGAAGTGTTTCCCGATATCACGCAAAAATTCAATCAATCCAGCCTTCAAAAGCCAGTCAGCATTATTTACAAATGTAATATCACGATCTCCTCCAATCAAGCGCTCTGCCTGCGCCTTGATCTTGGCGACATTGCTCTCTACTTGTTCTGGAGTTTGCAGTGTTCGTTCAGCATCAGGCTTTGGATCGCCAATCATCCCGGTACCGCCGCCAACCAAAAAGATTACTTTGTGACCAGCCAAAACAAGATGGCGTAACAGTATCCAAAGCACCATATTGCCTGCATGCGCAGAGTCTGCAGAAGGGTCAATGCCGTGATATACCGTTCGTTTTGGACCATCTAAAACTTCAGCTAGAGATTCCGCAGTGCACTGATTCACAAAACCACGTGTTGTAAGCTCCTCAGAAAGTGTCTTTTTCATGCAATAACTCTACCACACAGCGCGTAATAAGCGAGATGGACAAAGCGTGCTACTATTGGTTTTATAGCTAGACATTCTATGAAAAAATTACACAAAATTAAGCGTTTTATGCGCCGCCGCGGCACTGAACTACTCATCGATATCGGCATTGGCCTATTCATTCTGACACTGCTGGCAGCTGGGGCTCTTTTTCTTTGGATATCAACTTTGGATATCCCCAATCTCTCCTCATTTGAAGATCGTCGCATTTCACAATCAACCAAAATCTACGATCGTACCGGAGAAGTGTTGCTATACGACCTACACCAAGATGTTAAAAGAACGATCGTACCGTTTGATACTATCTCTCGTAACATAAAAAACGCCACGGTTGCAATCGAGGATGACCAATTCTACAACCATCCAGGTGTTGATATAAAAGCCATTGTACGTGCCGCTATCGCCAACTTTACCAGTGGTGATCTCTTGGGTGGACAGGGTGGTTCAACTATTACTCAACAAGTAATCAAAAACTCCGTACTGGATCAAGATAAAAAACTGACCCGTAAGATAAAGGAGGCAATTCTAGCCATTCGTCTTGAACAGGTCTTAACCAAAGATGAAATCCTTAGCCACTACCTGAACGAATCACCATACGGAGGAACTATTTATGGTGTTGAAGAAGCGAGTCAGGCGTTTTTTGGTAAGAGTGCGGCAGATGTTGATCTGGCTGAAGCTGCCTATATCGCTGCACTACCACAAGCGCCAACTTACCTTTCTCCATATGGTAACCATAAAGACGCACTTGATACGAGACAAAA
>QKBW01000019.1 GCA_003245875.1 Candidatus Kaiserbacteria bacterium | reverse complement strand
CAACTCTGAACGTTTCTCCTTAATATCGTTGCTAAAGTAACTCCGTACTCTGTTCTTAAGTGAAGTTGCCTTTCCAATATAGAGAATTTCTTTACGAGCACCAATAAAAAAGTACACCCCCGGTGTATCCGGTAGCTTCTTTTTTAGTAATTGCTCCTTTGTCATACAAGTAATATAGCAGAAATAAAAAAATAGCGCCGTTCCCTTTTAGGGAACGGCGGTGCAACTGTATTGCTCTTTCACCTGCCATGACGCCGCGGCCAGGATGAATTTCTCAACCTTTCCGCCATGAATGAACAAGGTCACGGCAGCATCAACAGCCGGCTTTGAGTGTCCATTCAAGGCAGCGAAGTTCTTGAACGCTTCACCGACACAGGAGGGGCAAGAACTGCGAGTGATATGGAAATGCTCCTCCATGAACCCTAAAGGGTTCTTTTTTGCTGCTTCGTAGGCATTTATCCGCGCTTGGTCCATGACCAGTCTCCAAAAAAAACGAAGTTCACAGCGATACCTCTTCCAAAAACTAAGTTTACCACAAAACTCTCTTTAGGTAACGTCCGGTGTGTGACTTGTCATTCTCTGCCACTTCTTCCGGTGTACCTTTGGCAATGATCTTGCCACCATTCTGTCCACCCTCCGGGCCGATATCGATAATATAGTCTGCTGATTTCACGACGTCTAGGTTGTGTTCGATCACCATAACCGTATTACCTCGGTCAACCAGTTCTTGCAGTATCTCGATCAATTTATTCACATCATCGTAATGCAGCCCAATGGTTGGCTCATCAAGCAGATAGATGGTCTTTTGTGTATGTGGCCGGTACAACTCTGACGCGATCTTTACACGCTGCGCTTCCCCACCGGAAAGTGTAGTAGCGCTTTGTCCAAGTTCTAAATATCCCAACCCAACATCAAGCAAACTCTTTAAACGCTCAGCAATAGCCGGTACATCATTAAAAAACTGATACGCCTCTTCAATGGTCATGTGCAAGACCTCATGAATGTTTTTTTTCTTATAACGCACTTCAAGTGTCTCCTTAGTAAAACGCTTACCATCACACACGTCACATGTTACATACACGGTCGGCAGGAAATGCATCTCGACCGCAATTTCACCATTACCTTGACAAGCCTCACAGCGACCACCCTTCACATTGAAAGAGAAACGTCCGGGCTTCCAACCGCGCGCCCTGGCTTCACTAGTTGCAGCAAAAAGGTCGCGAATATGCGTGAACGCACCGGTGTATGTGGCCGGATTGGAGCGTGGTGTACGACCGATTGGTGACTGGTCAATCAAAACCACCCGGCCAAGGTACTCGGTACCGGAAAACTCACTAACATTAAAGAGTTTATTGGTGCGATGTTTGTACTCCAAACGCGCCTGTAAGTTGCGGTGCAGAATCTCATACATAAAGGTAGACTTACCGGAACCAGACACTCCGGTGACACAGATAAGTCGTCCCAGCGGAATGGAGACACTAAGATTTTTGATATTGAATGCCTTACCGCCCTTCACTTTTAGACTTCCCTTTTCGCTGGTGCGCCGTTCTGGTATCTCAATCGCGCGTTCCTTGCGCAAGTACGCGAGCGTGCTAGAACCGGATTCATTCTTTTTTGCCTGCAGCAATTCTTCCAAATCGCCACTAACGACCACATTGCCGCCATGCACACCCGCCCCCGGGCCAATATCGACAATATAGTCAGCGGCGTAAATAGTATCTTCGTCGTGCTCAACTACTACAATGGTATTGCCGAGGTCGCGCAGTTCGGTGAGGGTTTTTATCAAGCGATCATTGTCACGCTGATGCAGACCAATAGTTGGCTCATCCAACACATAGAGTGCACCTACCAAGCCCGAACCGAGCTGCGATGCTAAGCGGATACGCTGTGCTTCACCACCGGAAAGAGTGTTAGCACGGCGGTCGAGTGTCAGGTATTCAATACCGACATTTTTCATAAACTCCAAACGTTCGATGATCTCACGCAACGCTGGCCAGGCAATATCCTGCTGCTTCTTAGTAAGCTTAAGACTAGCAATAAAGCGCGCAGCTTCATCAACAGTCATGGAGGTGAAGTCAACAATATTTTTACCAAGATTCTTAGCACCCCCTCCTAAGTACACGCGCAAAGCTTCAGGGCGCAAACGCGCCCCATTACAAGCCGGACAGATATCTGAATTAAAAATACCAACCACGCCCAACCCATTACACTCCGGGCACGCACCGTATGGTGAATTGAATGAGAAGAGCCGTGGTTCCACTTCAGGAAACGATGATCCGTCTACCGGACAAATGAATTTAGCAGAAAGCATGCGTTCGCTTCCATCAGGAGACTCTACTTTCACCAAACCATTGGACTCATGCAAAGCAACCTCGATCGCTTCCGAAAGACGCTCACGTGAACCCTTCGTGTCAGTTGCGAATTCACTTACATAAATCTCATCGACCAACACATCAATATCGTGACGTTTGGTCTTGGAAAGTTCTATCTTTTCTCGCAGCTGCTTTATCTCGCCGTCGATCTTTACCGTTTCAAACCCTTTACCGAGCAAATCGTACAATAATTGGTAATACTCACCTTTACGGCCAACTACCACCGGAGCAAAAATAGACACTCGTCCCTTTGATACTTCAATACCCAAAACAGATTCTTTTTGTTTCGCTTGTTTAACCTCCTTATCCTCAATTGACTTAAGGATAATGGTCACAATTTCGTCCTGTGAAAGTTTTTCGATCGGTACGTCAACGTCAAGACAGTACGGTTGGCCAACACGTGCATAGAGAATACGTAGGTAGTCGTATATTTCGGTAATGGTCGCCACCGTTGAACGTGGGTTGCGACTGGCCGATTTTTGATCAATCGAAATAGCTGGTGAGAGACCAATGATCTCATCAACATCAGGCTTTTGTAATTTATTTAAAAATTGCCGCGCATACGCCGAAAGTGACTCGACATAGCGTCGCTGCCCTTCCGCAAAAATAGTATCAAACGCCAGGCTCGATTTGCCGCTCCCGGATGGACCGGTAATGACCACCATCTTCCCACGCGGCATCTCAACATCAATATTTTTGAGGTTGTGCGTACGGGCACCACGGATGATTATCTTTTCCGCCAGCTCCTTATTTTTCTCGTTTTTCTTATTTGCCATAACTCACCGCCCGCATTTGGCGTTGCGGGCATGAAGAGAGTATAGCAGAAAAGACAATACCTTACACGAGGTTGCTTTTACGTCGTGAGAAGTACAAATAGTGACTCAAAAGTAATAAGACTAAACCGATAGACACCACACCAAGTGATGCAGTGAGCAACATGCTTCTTGTTACCACCGTCTCAACAACCGATCGTGGCACCATATCACTCTGCGCTGACTCAACGGTAGCAACCATAGCTGAGTCGCGGGCGGTATCTGAACCCGCCAACATGACCGCTGCAGTTTGGTCATACGAGGACGCAACCGAATTATCAATAGGCGCAGCAGCCATATGTATCATGAGTGCTGTTCCTACAATGATACTGGCCACACCACCATAGCGGGCCACTTGCACCGCAACCTCATCGGCATCAAAACGAACCAAGGTGATTAATGCTCGTGGTGTCATCAAATGTCTGGCAACTACTTTAAGTTTTTCTTTTTTAGTTGATGCTATAGCCATTTCAGACATAAACGGAGAAGGGATTTCCTTGGGTGTAATGGTCTCCACCCTTAACTTTGACACATATGCTGCCGCCGCTCGTGCGCGCACGGTGCGCTTGGTACTTTTCCGTACAGCATGTTTGGTCGCCTTTTTGGCTAACACCTTTTTTGCGGTAGCTTTTCTTGCTGGTGATTTTTTCTTTCGTGTTTTAGATACCGCTTCGTTCATTCCCTAAGTATAGAACAGTCGTCGCAACTTTTAGCACAATTTTCAACACTATTTCTTCTTTGCGATTGACTCCAAGTATTTGATCTCATCACGAATGATCGCCGCCGTTTCAAAATCAAGAATAGCAACTGCTTCCTCCATTTGTCGCTCCTTCTCCTTAATAACGCGCTTTGGATTCTTTTTATACAGTTCAACATCTATTTTCAGTAATGAATCAACGGTCTCTTCATGTTCGCTTCTCAACTGATCAGCAATTGATTTGATCTCTTTGTGGATAGTTTGCGGAGTAATACCATGCTTCTGATTGTAGGCCATCTGTGTTTCTCTGCGTCGTTTGGTCTCGGTAATGGCGTACTCAAGCGATCTGGTGATCTCATCGGCATAGAGAATCACTCGTCCGTTCACATTACGTGCCGCTCGACCGATTGTTTGGATCAGTGCGGTTTCGCTGCGCAAGAAACCTTCCTTATCGGCATCAAGAATAGCCACCAATTCCACTTCGGGCAGATCAAGCCCTTCACGCAGCAGGTTCACACCTACCAAACAATCAAAGTTACCCTTACGAAAGTCTGTCAAGATCTCAATGCGGTCGATCGTTTCAACATCAGAATGAATATACTTTGTTTTAATGTGTCGCTCCTCCAAAAAGTCGGTCAAATCTTCCGCCATTTGTTTGGTAAGGGTCGTGGTCAATACGCGAGCCCCCTTCTTGATCGTAGCTTCAGCCTCGGCAATAAAATCTTTGATCTGTCCGGGGTACTGCCCTTTTTCCACTATTGGACGGACAACAACCTCAGGGTCGACCAAGCCGGTTGGACGTATTACCTGCTCAACGAGTGGAGCGCCCTGCTCAACCGCTTCCATTTCGTATTTGCCCGGTGTCGCACTCGTATAGATACGCTGCCCAAGGCGTTCTTCGATCTCATCAAACTTCAGTGGACGGTTATCAACGGCACTCGGAAGACGGAAACCAAACTCCACCAACGTATTTTTGCGCGAACGGTCGCCAGCGTACATACCGCCAAGTTGTGGAATGGTCACATGTGACTCATCGATAATAGTTAGGAAATCAGGTGTGCCATCTGGTTTGTGTGGAAAGTATGACAGCAATGTGTATGGTGCCTCACCGGGAGCACGACGATCAAAGTGACGTGAGTAGTTTTCAATGCCGTTACAATAACCGATCTCACGAATGAGTGCCAAATCATGCTCGGTACGACGCTTTAAACGCTCCACCTCCAATAACTTCCCTTCCTTTTTAAACTTTGCCAACTGTTCTTTTAGTTCAGTTTTGATATCTTCATAGGCTACCGCTCGCTCCTCTTCCGGTGTAACGAAATGCTTGGCTGGGAACAAGTAAAACACATCAGACTCTTCAATGATCTCTCTCGTCACGGCATCTATTTTTGTGATCGCTGAAACGTGGTTACCTGAGAAGCCAAGACGGTAGATCACCCGTTCGTTGGTCGGCATTATTTCCACCGTGTTGCCGATCGCACGAAAGGTGCCCGGCGAAAGATCAGCATTGGTACGCTCAAAGTACATTCCGACCAACGTACGGAGCAACTCCGTCCGAGTGGTCTCGTACCCCTTTTCAAATTTCTTGTGACGTTTCTCATATTCAGCCGGCGAACCCAAACCGTAAATACACGAAACAGACGCTACGATAATGACGTCCTCACGTGTTAGTAGAGCTTGTGTGCTCGCGTGGCGCAACCGGTCGATCTCTTCATTGATCTGCGCCTCCTTTTCAATATAAGTATCTGAGGTCGGCATGTATGCCTCTGGCTGATAGTAGTCGTAATAAGAAACAAAATAATGTACCGCATTGTTTGGAAAGAAATCGCGATACTCTTGGGCCAGCTGTGCTGCAAGGGTTTTGTTGTGCGCTATCACCAGTGTCGGCTTTTGAATCTGTGCAATTACATTAGCGGCTGTGAATGTTTTACCGGAACCAGTCACTCCCAAAAGCGTCTGGTGTCTTTGACCACTATGAATACCCGCCACTAACTTTTCTATGGCTTGTGGCTGATCTCCAGCTGGAGTTTTATCTGTTGCTAGTTCAAATTTCATACCGCAGCTATCAGTAAGGTACAGGATATATCATGGACCACTATTTCTCAATCAATTGTTGCCGAAGATTTTTGGTGAAATTGACGATGAAGTTGAGGTTGTGGATGGAGGCGAGGTGCGGACCAAGGATCTCACCAGCACGAAAAAGATGGGCAACGTATGCTTTGGTATACTTTCCTGCAATGTATCCCTCGCTTAGTGGATCAAGTGGTGAATGGTCATTGATATATTGGGCATTTCGGAGGTTGAGTTTCTTTGTCTCAGGGTACGTGAGCGTGCCACATGGTGTCGTGAGCATGTTACCGGTCATGACATAAATTGTACCAGTGCGTCCAATGCGGGTTGGTGCCACACAGTCAAACGTATCGCAGCCCTGTAACACACCTTGCACAATATCTTCCGGTTCCCCAATACCTAAGAGGTGCCGCGGCTTGTCTTCCGGCAACTCTTCATTGACCACACGGAGAGAATCGCCCAAGTCCTCCTTACTGAACGAGCCACCAATACCAAAGCCATCGAAATCCATAGCCGCAAGCGTACGTGCACTTTCCTGGCGCAAGTCAGGAAAGCGGCCACCCTGTACAACACCATAAAGCCCCTGCTTCTTCAAAGCATCGTAATTTTGTTTGTGTGCCAAAATACTACGCTTTGCCCAGCGATGTGTGCGGTCCATTGCCTCCTTTTGGTATGCATAATCTGCCGAAGGGCTCGTGCACTCGTCAAACGCAACGATAATATCTGCCCCAATGGCATGCTGTATTTCGATGGAACGCTCAGCGGTAAAACGATGCATTGAGCCATCGAGATGAGACGTAAAGGTCACCCCCTCTTCGTCCACGATACAAAGTTTGCCGTGGTCTTCAGCTGTTTTCCTGCTATACACATTAAGACCATGCGTTTCGACTGTATCCTCCACTTCTCCTTTAGCAAACTTAGTGACGCCCTTTCCAAACGCCGCACCAAGTGAAAACACCTGGAAGCCGCCACTGTCTGTCATGGTCGGCATGTCCCATTTGGCAAACTCGTGCAGCCCACCTGCAGCCTTGATGACATCATGGCCCGGCTGCAAAAATAAATGGTACGTGTTGGCCAATGTAATTTGATTTCCCACATACTGTACGAGATCCTCCGGCATCAGACTCTTTACACTTGCTTTGGTACCAACCACAACAAAAGCCGGTGTCTCAATATCCCCATGAGGGGTATGAATGACACCTGCCCGAGCGAGGTTCTTCGGGCTTTTTTGAATAACTTCAAAAGTAACTGGTCGCTCCGCCATAGATACGTACGATAGCACATGCACAGCACGTGCCAATAAATTATTTGATGGACAGAAGTTCAATAGTAAACACCAGTGTGGTATTTGGCGGAATTGGCCCACCACCTGCTGCACCATATGCTAGATCGCTCGGTACGACCAACACACGTTTACCGCCTACCTGCATTCCAACCAAACCTTCGTCCCAACCCTTAATCACCTGCCCTTTGCCGACAGTAAAGGAAAACGGCTGCTCGCGATCGTAGGAACTATCAAACTGCTGTCCGTTTTGGAAAGTACCGACATAGTGCACAGTGACCGTATCCCCTGTTTTAACTGCCTCACCCGCCCCCAACACTACGTCGTCGATCATCAAACCGTCAGAGGTCGTTTGGGTAGCAGTTGATGCAGCTTCTAGTGAAGATGCGGTTGCATCTGGTGCCTGAGACCCAGCCACAGCAACGGTACCAAGCTGTGTGCTGGTATCAACTAAAGCCACTGTTTTACCCATACTCTGGAGTCGACCAAGCCATAGCGCCACCGCTACTGAGAGAATAATAACGGCAATCCCCACAATTTCGTAATTGTTCAATTTCATATTTCTCTATACTACAAAACCATGGCAGAAACTCAAGGTCGCAATGGGAACGTAAGTTTCCCTTGTTTTATCCCCGACCCCAAAGAGACCTCACTTCTGTCAGCTAAAGTGGCCAAAAACTGGGCTGATGACGTCGCAACCATCGGCTGCGGCTGGCTTCTGACTGTCAGCGAATCAATAGGTCGTATGGTGATTTCCAATTCATTTTGGGACGTAGGAGTGACCAAAAGTGCCAAACCCTCCTGCACCTCCCTACTAAAATATTGGTCAAAAATAGTATTACCAAGCGAGTAAAAGACCGGCATTCCGTCAATCATACCAATGTCCTGTACCACATGGGGATGGTGACCAACCACCATATCAACCCCTTGTGTACTCAACCATGTTGCCAGATCTTCCTGCACCTTGCTATGGATTGGTTGATATTCTTCTCCCCAGTGGATATATACGATTTGTATGTCACTCTGTTGATTCAATGTCTCTAATAAAGTCGCCAGACTTTGGCGATCAGGCTCCCCAAAAAGTGTATGTACTGCAACAATTGAAACAATCCTGCCATCAACCATAACAGACACTACAGAAGAGGTGCTGATCTCAGACGGGTGACCAAACGTACGTATATTATGTTTGATCAATTCATTTTGCGCATGATGGTAACCAGTAACGCCATAGTTTAGTGAGTGATTATTAGCCAGGGAGGCGTGTGTCACTCCAGCAGTAGTCATGCCACCTAACAGAGCATCATCAACAGAAAATACCATGCCTCCGGAAGGTGTGGGGACATGCGGCACTGCCATAGCTGACTCAAAGTTCACAAATGTATAGTCAGCATTATTCCCCAGAATGGCAGGAAAATGTATAAACGGGTATTCAGCACCATACTTATGCATTAGCACCTCTACATAGCGACCAAGCATAACGTCGCCAAGAAAAACAATATGTTGTAATGGTGCCTGCGAAAATTCGTTTTCTGGCTGAGACACTAACGCAACATCTTTAGGTATTGATCGGCCTACATAACTCAAATGCTGCGGCAAAAAGAGTGCCGTCAGGCCTACCGTTACCGCGAGCATCCACCAATATTTCATGTTCTATCAGTGTAGCAAATGTTCAAACAGAATGTATCAAAAATAAACTAGAACACAAATGGCCTCATATGTAACTGCCACATCATCCACGCAACACCAACAGCGGAAAAAACGCACGCCACCAAAATGAGCACCAAAACAGTACCAATGCTGATACCGCCACGCTTACGCACCGCCTCCTCTGGTGGAGGTACCTCCATTGCGATACCCAACAATGAAGTAATTGTTTCTGGCTTTAAGCGCTCATCGGAGTGAAAAACGTGCTTTACTGAAGCAATACGTTGCTCGTGTGTCGATAGATTCTCACGCAATACCATTATGGCTGTGTCCACATCATCTCTATTCCACTTTGCACTAATCAAAACTGACTTGATCTCTTCATCAGGAGCACTAGGGTCAACGCCGTTGGCGGTAAGCAATTTTTCAATGAATTGACGCTCGATCATATGTTTACATTTATAGTAACACTTTCGTCTTCTGCGGCCATAGCTGCAGTTTCTGAAATATGCTTCGAATATAATTCCAACAGAACCATTAATAAACTAATCACAACCGGTCCGACAATAAAACCAATTGGACCAAATACTGCCACACCGCCCAACACTGCGATCAGCACTACAAACGGATGTAGGGTGTTGCCACGACTGATAAGATACGGGCCAAGCAAGTTGTCTATGAGACCAACAGCAAACATACCCCAGATGGAAAGGCCGATGGCCGAGCCATAGTGTGCAGTGACAACCAAGTAAATGACCGAGGGTACAAGTACGATTGACGTACCTACACTTGGAATCAGAGCCCCAAAAGCAGCCATCGTACCCCACAACACAGCTCGTTCAAATCCAAAAATAGAAAGACCTATTGAGGTAAGAACACCTTGCACAATAGCAACAGAAATAGTACCAGTGGCGACAGAGCGGACGGCCTGCGCCAGGCGATGCAAGATCAATTCGTCTTGTTCATTTGGTAATGGACTGATCTCCACCAAACGATGTGTAAGCTGCTGTCCATCACGGAAAAGGTAGAAGGAACCGATCATTGCGATAAAGAAGGAAAACACGGTAGAGGCGGTTCCGGCAAAAATTGCTCCAACATTACCAGCTAACCAAGCAGTTGCTTGTTTAATATATTCAATGAGGTTCAGCTCCACCCCGGGAGCATAATGAGAGACGGTGTTCTCGATTGTTGCCAAAGTACTTTCAAATCCAATTGAGCCACTCGTCACGGCGTTGTACACTGCAATTGCCTCATTTACCAAAGACGAAACGATAAAGAAGAACGGGAAAATGACCACCAGCAAAACAATAATGGTGGTCAGCAATGCTGCGATAGAAGCATTGTGCCGGGGCACCAAGCGCAATATCTTTACATACAGCGGATAACAGATCGTTACGATAATGGCGCTCAGTGCCAAAGCAGAGACAAAAGGCGCGAGCATCTGCCACGCAATATAGGCCACAATGGCCATGAATCCAAAGAAGAAGACGTATTCCACTATTTGACTACGCACCATATCAGTATCATAGCACCTGCGGAGGTTGAGACAATATGAATAACGGCACAACTCAATATCATCCTATATTCTCTTGCAACATCAGTATGGTGTAACCAAGCATTCCAAGTACAATAGCAACAAACAATAGGGCAGCTAAAATGAGTGTCCTTTTTCTCATACAAATAGTATAACACCGTAATTCATGGGACTTAAGTGTATTAAACCGTGTCTTTTCATAGAATGTCCATAACAAAAGGTCAATGAGCGTTTGCAGACAAAATGTCATTCCAGCGTGTCGTATAGTGTGGGGATAACTTTTCATGCTTTCCTTCATATAATTTAGTGCGTTTGAAATAACCGAGTTGTAATGCCTCAGCACCATAACGCTTCGTCATCAGGTCTATTGTCCGCATAAGTTGATCGGAAGAACCATCTGTTTGTGTAAATAAGTTCCCTTGCGTTGCTGTAGCGTCTGACAATGACCTCACCACAATGCCTATTTTTTTGTATGGCACTTCCGGATCAAAAAAACTACAGACAGCTTGTATGACTTCATGCAGCAATATTTTGGTGTCATTTGTTGCCTCTATCAATACCACATCACGACGTGAGGGACGCAGCGCCCAGTCGCCATGGCGACTGGGCGCTGCGATTACCGTTACATGTGAAGTCATGAGATTGTGTGCTCGCAATTCCTGTGCGACTGTGTGTACATGATGAGTTAAAGCCTCTGCCAGCACAGGGAACGTGTGGGTTGCTTTTGATAGCGAACGTGTGCTGGTAATGCTTTGTTGTGGTTGATGACGCGCCCCAAACGCATGTACTACTACCCCGGAGAGTTCATCAAACAGGCGGCAGCCATGCAGGCCAAACAAGCGATCGACCACCGCACGGTCTGTCGCCAACAATCCCGAAACATTCGTAATCCCTTTATTCTGCATGGCTGCCGCCGTTTTCCCTCCAATACCCCAAATGGTCGAAATAGGTACTGCATCACATTCTTTCTGCCATCTTTCGGGAGTTAGAACACACACGCCATTTCCGCGTTTTTCCTTTTTACTTGCATACTTGGCAATTGTTTTAGTCTTAGCAACACCAATAGACACCGGTACACCTACACATTGTTCTACTATTTGCTTGATTTTGATCACTTTCTGTTCTAGTTCCCTGGTAGTTGCTGCCTCAGTCATGAAAAAGGCCTCATCGACAGAATACTGTTCAATCTCCCCTACTTGCTCACGCAATATCGACATCACTCGGGCTGAAATATCACGATAGAGTGAGAAATTTGTAGAAAAAATGGTGACACCATTCTTTTCACACAAATCACGTACCTGAAAATATGGAGCGCCCATAGATACACCAAGTGCTTTAACCTCCTGCGAACGGGCAACAACGCAACCGTCATTGCTTGAAAGTACCAGTACTGGCTTATGTAACAAATCAGGCCGAAACAATCGTTCACATGACACGAAAAAGTTATTACAGTCAAGCAAGCCAAAATAGCACGTATCCTTATT
>QKBW01000003.1 GCA_003245875.1 Candidatus Kaiserbacteria bacterium | reverse complement strand
AGATCAAATTTCTGTGCACGAAGACATGCCACAACATACCAAAAGCGAGGAGGTGTTTCGTGGATCATTGAATAAACTGAAAGACTATTTGTTTGACCAATACATGAAGCAACAATTGCTGGAGGACTTTCTTTCCTCGTTGTCAGGTTACTTAAGTGATGAAAACGTTGAAGAAGCCCGCCGTGTGTTTGCAGAATATTCAGAGCATGATATTTATGCAGCGCTGTCACTACCTTATGAGTTGCGCGAAAGACGTTTTGAGCAGTTTGAAAAAGATATAGACTCTGGCAAGAGTGTGAAGGAGGTTATTACTAGTTTTGTGAATGTATCAGCCTCTCATGGTTTTGGCGTGGGATATCATTGCTCACCTCTTGATATTCGTCCCGATGATGATGATCATTGGATGATAAAGGGTACAGAAGCCGACCATCGTGATGGTGATCGTCTTATGGCGTACTATAGTTCTCAGTATCGTCATCTATACAAAAAGCGTCACCCAAAGTTTGTGTATATTATTCGCACTGATCCAACTCATAAAACAGACGGTAATTGGAGTCGTGCCGATTCACTAAGTGTAATTGCACGGGTACCATTTGAAGACGTTGAAAATTACGTACGAAGTACAGCTAAAGAAATAGCAGCCCCCTCACAAGGAGTGGAGGGAGCCGCTGATGGGGCTTAGAGCCCTACAGTCGCGCATCGCGGATTGCAAACGCGACTGTGTCTATGGGGTACTCTTGCAAGATGGCACGCACCCCTTTATTTTGTTTTTGCTCGATGAGTGCGATCAGCTCATCGGGTTGCAACTCCCAGAATCGCCCGTTTTGGCTTTTCAAGGAATCAACCGCAATGCGCAGTCGCGCTGGAACAATGGGGATGTTGCCTTCCCAATGTACCAGCATTGCCTTTTTCAGAACCCCACCCAGGTTTTCGACCGTCAGTTCCATGGCGACCTCCTGGTTTAACCGTTGTTTATAATATCATACTTGTAACGTAATGTCAAATATTGCTCTATAGCAGTAAGAACAGCAGCCTAAAATCGTCAAATAATAATCATGTCAACACAAAGCACAGTAATTCCTCAGACACCGCTAAAATTTTTATGGCACTTGGGGAGTAAATATAAGTTACTCGGGGCGATTTCCTTCACCCTGGTCTTTTTTGCTGAAGCATTCAATGTCTCAATTTACTATGTTTCATCACGCCTAGTCGACCATTTTACTGCGGCACAGTCACTACTGGAACAGAAAGAGGTGCTTTTGTTCTGGGGCAGTTTGTTCGTTTTGACCTCGGCCGGAAATTCGTTTTTGTACCGACTGAGCGGCTTTACCGCCATTGGTTGGGTCATTAAATTCCATAAAGACGGCTACGATGAGTTATATGCGTATCTTTCCAAGCACAGCCATAGCTACTTTAGTGATCGGTTTGGCGGGGCACTTTCCAACAAAATATCCAACGCAGTTGATAGCAGTGCCGGTTTGATGTTTCAGATTCTCTGGACATTCTTTTCAGAGTTTGTGGGACTCCTGGTAACGCTCGCGCTGTTTTTTATGGTTGATGTACGTATTGGGCTTGCATTGCTAGGCATGTTTTTGTTTGTATTGGTATTTAATGTCCTTGCAGTACAAAAACGACGTCCGCTCGTTGTTTCATACGCAGCTGCTTCCTCACGTGCTCGCGGTGAAGGGGTGGACACCATCACCAACATTTCTGCCGTGCGACAATTTGTTCAACGCGACGGGGAGTTGTCACGACTATCTGATATCTTTCGAGATCGTGCCGCTAAAGACACCAAACAATCATTTTTTGGTGAGTTGATTATGGTTGCCAATTCAATCTTTTCTATTTTGATGACCAGTGCAGTCTTGCTGCTTATGTTTGCACTGCTCTCTCGTGAAGCGCTCACCGCGGGTACATTTGTATTGGTACTTGGCTTGTTGGGGCGGGTTGGCTATATGTTCATTACCGTTGGCCAAGCTATGAATCGCTTTGTGCGCGAGTACGGAACGGTTGAGGAAGGTCTAACAGAAATTCTGCAACCGCATGAAATTGTTGATCGTCCCAATGCGACACAGCTCTCGGCAAACGAGGGTGGTATTGCATGGCAACACGTAATGTATCGTTATGAAGCCAACACGGTGTTTGATGATTTCAGTCTGTCAATTAAGCCACATGAACGAGTTGGTCTGGTCGGCCCTTCCGGGGCAGGCAAAACAACGTTTGTGTCACTCTTGTTGCGACAGCATGATATAGAGGACGGTGAGATATTGATTGATGGACAAAATATTGCAGCGGTGACACAGGATTCGTTACGCAGAAACATCGCAGTTGTGCCCCAAGAACCACTTCTTTTTCATCGTTCCATTTGGGAGAATATTGCCTATGGCAAACCAAATGCTACCAACGAAGAGGTGGAACATGTGGCGCGGATGGCACAAGCACATGACTTCATTACCGCATTACCGGAAGGGTATGACACGCTCGTGGGTGAGCGCGGTGTAAAGCTTTCTGGTGGACAGAAGCAGCGTGTTGCTATTGCGCGGGCGATGCTTAAGGATGCGCCAATTCTCATTCTTGACGAAGCAACCTCAGCGCTCGACAGCGAGAGTGAAGTAGCTATCCAGAAAGCTCTGCAAGAATTGATGGAAGGGAAGACGGTCATTGCGATTGCCCACCGCCTCTCCACCTTGCGCGAAATGGACCGGATCTTAGTCTTGGATAGTGGCAAAATCGTCGAGGATGGCACGCATACCACACTGACCAAAGCCGGCGGCACCTACCAAAAACTCTGGGAGCACCAAGCCGGCGGCTTCTTGAGTGAATAAGAGGAGGGAGCTGACATGGGGTGAGTGGCACAATGTTATACTTTCAGTATAATCGCTAATCCCGTTCCCTATGCTCTCCATTGGACGTTCACTTCCCACATTTTCTTTACTCGATCAACACGAGCAAAAGCACACCCACCAAGAATTTGTGGGGCAATGGTCGGTTATCTACTTTTATCCCAAGGATAATACCCCGGGATGCACGACCGAGGCTTGCACCCTTGCTGAGGTGTATGATGATTTTGCCAGACTCGGTGTACGGGTGTACGGAGTAAGTAAAGATACATCACGCTCGCACCAACGCTTCGCAGAGAAGTATCACTTGCCATTTACGCTCTTGTCCGATCCTGATATGACAATGATAAAAAAGTACGGTGCATTTAAAGAAAAGAAGATGTTTGGTAAGCCGGTTCGTGGTACGGTACGCATGACCTACGTGATCAATCCAGAAGGGAAGGTGGTTAGAGTGTATGAAAAGGTAGACCCAACAACGCATGCGGCCCAGCTGTTGAGTGATTTGAAAGAGTTGACAAGGTAAGAGTAAGCTGGTGTTTTCGTTTTCTTTCTGGTAAGCTGTATGTAGACAAAAGAAAGGAGGTGTCGTATGCCTTGGATGCCACCCACTGATTTCAGTGGCGATTTAGAAGCAGCAATTGCTGCCAAAGAAGCGCGGTTGAAGCAGGCGCATGATCCGCCTACTCCGGTCGCGAAAAAAGAAGAGGACCCGACTGTAAGGGTCCGGGTACCTGGCATCGAGAACACTCGCCGTGCAGCACGAGCCACTCGCCTTATCGCTGAGCACTTCGATCTCAAAAAGAGCGAGATCGGTCGTCGACTCGGTGTGACCGAAGGGTTCTATACCGAACTGATGTCCGAAAACCCGCCTCGGTGGGTGCGGGCGAAGATCAATGCACTGGCGCAGATGTTGGGGTTTCGAACTGACATCTTTCTGCAGATTGACGAAGACAATCTTCAGCTTTATCTGCCGAAAGTATCAGAAGAAGCAATCCGTGAGTTGCTGCGGGTGCATCGCCCGCATCACGAGAAATAACTCAGAAGGGGCGACCACACGTGTCGTCCCTTTTTCACTGGTATTTTTTTAATTTTTTGGTATGATTTTGCAACTCGGCCCCATCGTCTAACGGTTAGGACATCGGGTTTTCATTCCGGCAATCGGGGTTCGATTCCCCGTGGGGTCACAGTTGACAAAAAAGAAAAACATTGCATAACATTACGCAATGTTTTTCTTTTTTATCCAAAACAGCCTTTTTATAAGCCGTTGTGAATTCAGGATTTATTTTTGAGATTTTAAAGTCCTGGTATACTAGGGTACTTTCACTATGGCACGAGATACCAAAGAGATGTGGTTTTTGGTTGGTATGTGGTGGCGCATTATATATGGCGTCTTGCGTATTTTCCTGAGTCTTGCGCTCTTGCAAGTGGTTGGTATACCGTTGATTGATGTCGCAACAACGATATTGCGTCGCGAGTTGCTCGAAGACCCAAGTGATCGTCTGTATAGCGGCATACACTATGTGCTCCTTAACCACTCGTTAGAGGTGACCTATTTCCTTGCTTTTTATTTTATGTTCTGGGGCATTGTCGACATCATTTTGTCATACAATCTGATCAAACATCGGTTGTGGGCGTTTCCATTTAGTTTGTTGTTGATGGTAGGGTTTGTTTTTTATGAAATATATCGATGCACTTATACTCATTCTCCAATACTCCTTGGCATTATGTGTGTAGACGCCGTGATCATATGGTTAGTATGGAATGAGTACAAGAAATTGACCGGGAAGAATGTAGTTGAAGCGGTACTGGAGTAAGGAAGAGGAAAACGGCGCGGGGCCAAAGGCCCCGCGCCGTTTTCCTCTTCTTAGTATTTATTAGCCCGGTAACACACCGAGCGCATCATTGAAGCGATTGATATAGTTGAAAAGCCCTACTACAGCGGTCAGCTCTACCAATTCCTCATCGGTGAACGTGGCTTTTACTTGCTCCATCATAGCCGGATCAAGCTCGTAGGCCTTATCGGTGACATCCTTTGCGAAGGCGATGGCTAATTTTTCGCGCTCGTCAGCTTCATCCTCGATGGCGGCAATTGCGGCATCGTCAAGTCCAAATTGACGCAACATTGAATTGGCTACATCAACACAAAATTCGCATTTGTTCATTTTAGAAACCGCATTTGCCACCTTCCACTTCAAGAGTGACGGTAGCGGTGCGTCATCCATGGTGGCTTTGAAAAGTGCAAAAAATCCTACCAAGATGTCGTCACAATTGGCCATGACTTGCATCCACTTTGGTACCGACTTGCCCTGACTGGTAAAGTTTTCATACAACTTACGCGCGTCACCTTTCAGGTCACTCTCAGAGACACGCGCAACAATTGGTTCGATCATAATTTACTATGTGGCTAACTGGTAACTACCTTCATAAGTATACTACGTAGCAGCCGGGTGCTGTCTTTCGATGCACAGAGATATACAATAGACGTGAACAGTGTACTATCTCCACAGGGGGCTCGGTTTGTGGTACGCTTGCAGGTATGTTTAAAACAAAGACAAAAATTGTGGCCACATTAGGCCCTAGTTCGGCAGATGTTGTAACTATTGAAAAGATGATCAAGGCCGGCCTTTCGGTGGCGCGCCTTAATATGAGCCACGGTGATCATGCTCAGTATACGGAGCTTATTAAGAATGCACGCGAAGCTGCTCAAAAGGCCGGCCGGCCTTTGGCTATCTTACAAGATCTCTCTGGTCCAAAAATCCGTATCGGAGATTTCACGACTGAAACCGTAACTTTGGTAAAAGGGAAGAAGTTGGTGTTGACCACCAAGCCGGGGCCGGGAACTGTAGATCGCGTCTTTGTAAACTATAAAAAGCTGCCGCAAGAGGTAAAGTCAGGGATCACTATTTATCTGAACGATGGTAAGCAGCAGCTACGTGTTGACCGCACCACCGAAACGGAAGTGCATACGACCATTATGGTTGGAGGCACCATTCGTGGTAGGCGTGGTGTAAATGTACCGAACGGGTATCTGTCAATCGCTGCATTGACCGCTAAAGATAAAAAAGATTTGGTGTATGGTTTGTCACAGGGTGTGACCTTTGTCACACTGTCATTTGTGCGTTCAGCCAAAGATATTGTTCAGTTACGCAAACTGATTGGGGACCATGACGTCGCAATTGTTGCTAAGATCGAGACCAAATCAGCTGTTGATAATCTTGAAGAGATCGTGGATGCTGCTGATGCCATTATGGTGGCACGCGGGGACTTGGCAATTGAGATCCCGGCTGAGCAGGTACCACTCATGCAGAAGCGTATTATCCAAATGGCGAATCGACGTGGTAAGCCGGTGATCACGGCAACACAGATGTTGGATTCAATGCGTGTGTCGGTTACACCAACACGTGCGGAGGTAAATGATATTGCGAACGCTATCATTGATGGCACTGATGCGGTCATGCTCTCAGATGAAACGGCGGTTGGTGAAAATCCGGTGGCGGCTGTGGCAACGATGGCTCGTGTGGCTACCGAAATAGAGTCTGATGGTTACTTGGTAAGTGTACAGCAGAAATGGGATTTCAAGCCGGTCAATAATTGTGATGCGGTCAGTCGTTCAATTGTTCGTAGTGTTGAGCCAACGGGTGCGGTCGCTATTGTAGCGCTTAGCGAGAGTGGGTATACCGGGCGCATGGTTGCGCGTTATCGACCACAGGTGCCGGTACTCGTGTTGACTCCACGTGAGACAACGCTGCATAAAATGCAGTTGGTGTTTGGGTGTGAGGCCCAATTGGTAAAGGGAGTCGATCGTCTTCGTGTCGCGCAGAAAGTCGCAATGGAGGCCGTTGTGTCGCATAAGATCGGTAAGATTGGCGACACCTTTATTATTGGTGCTGGTGTTCCTTTTGGTAAACCTGGCTCAACCAACATGATGTTGATACGACACATTCATAAAGCTACCAAAAATGACGAAGAATTAGTGTAACATATAGAAAATAAAACACCGCGTCGCCTTCTGGGCGACGCGGTGTTTTATTTAAGTTATCTACCAATGGTTGACGATGCTTCGTCGACTACGGGGGCCGTAACTGGCGGAATGAAAATGACGCGCATTGTTTCGTCGCTCAAACGGTGACGAAGCCAAGTGGTAATTGTTTCTGCTACGTCTGGCACGAGTGATGTATTGCCATGATCAATAAGTGCTGTAGTAGTAGCTATGCCGGTCGCGTCTGTTCCATAGATGAATGAACCAATCGCAATATCGGTAATCTCTGGTGCAAACGAGCGTAACTCCGCCAGCAACTTGGTTGGCGCGTCAGCGGCCTTACGTTCACTGTCGAGTTTGCTTTGTAGGGCGGTTACCGCTGCCTCACTACCTTTAAGGTCTGAAAGCAGCTTGTTCCAGTCGGCTGCTTCAGGCGAAGCATTATTTTGCTTGATCACCAACGTTACATCAGACAGGCCATAATCCTTAAGTCGATCTTCGAAGGTGGCTATCTCTTCCGGAGTGAAATGTTCATCTAGAAACGCCAGCTCTATAGATTTGGTAGTGCGAGTATAAGTTTTATTTTCATACACTACGATGTGGCCGTTGTCAGTAAATACAGACGTGATGTAGTGATCTGCATTTGTATTGAAATGACTTTCCCCTACGAATGTGTATGCAAGATAGGTGGCAGGGAGGGTGATAATGATGATGACACTAGTAATTACTCGTGAGACACGACGACGGTGGATTTCATCAGGATACTCATGCTTTGGCAGCTTGAGGTACTTAGCAACTAGTAATGAAGCGAGACAAATAAAAATACAGTTGATCAAGAACAAATAAAAGGCACCGAATATAAAGACCAACTGTAGCGTAGCTATACCATAGCCTACGGTACAGAGAGGTGGAATAAGAGCGGTTGCAATGGCAACGCCGGCAATAACGTATCCCTGTTTGGCTCGACTAATCGCTATAAATCCGGCAATACCACCAAATATTGCAATAAGCACGTCAAAGATGGTCGGTTGGGTACGAGAAAGAAGCTCTGATTGGGCGGCCGTAATTGGGGTGAGTGAAAAATAAATGGCTGAAATGACGATGCTGCTGGCAGTGAGGATGAGTAGGTTGCGAAATGAGCGACGCAACAAGCCCCAGTCGTAAATAGCCAGAGCCAGACCCATACTGACGATCGGTCCCATCAATGGGGAAATGAGCATAGCACCGATGACAACCGGAATGGAGTTGATATTGAGTCCGACCGAGGCGACTCCAATAGCTGCGACTAACGTCCAAAAACGTGCACTGCTAAAGTCACCATCATCCTTAACGTTTTCAATGATAATGTGTTTGTCTTCAGCACCATGCCGTAGATCAAGTAGGTGGTAGAGGTAGGTGTGGAGTTTAAATTGCATACAAAAAAGTTATCCGTAACGTCCCTATTATGACATACTCACCGGTTATACACGGAGTTATACAGTGGTTATGCACACGATAAACCCCTCCGAGACGGAGGGGTTTATCGCAATGCTATTTAGCACGAAGATAAATGTAGATGTCTTCCAGGGCACGCACTGCATCGCCAGCTGAAATATTGTTTTGGTGGTAGCGCACATTGGTGCAGTCACCGGCTGCCCATATTCCGGGTACATTTGTTTGTTGGGTCCAGGGATCTATTTGCACTCGCTTGTAGTTATCAAGTGCGAGAATGTCTTTGACAAAATCAGTGTTTGGCACCATGCCGATTTCAACAAAAATTCCGGTGACAGGTACGGTTTGCTCTTCATTGGTCGTATCGTCTTTGTAAGTAATGCCCGTGACGAATGTGTCACCAGTTACTGCTGTTGTAGTTGCATTTAAAATGCCGCGCATATTAGGGTGAGACAGAACTTTTTCAACAGTGACAGGGTCGGCTTTGTATTGGTCTCCGTGTTGTAAGAGTGTTACGCTTTTTGCGTAGGCAAGCAGCTGGGCTGCCGTTTCAAATCCAGCATTGCCGCCGCCAACAACTGCCACGTCTTGTCCACTAAACATTGGGCCATCGCAGGTTGCACAGTAGGTAAGACCTTTGTTTTCAAATTCTGCTGCGCCAGGTATATCAAGATGGCGACGTTCTGAACCAGTTGCGACCAAAACAGTTTTTCCGGTGATAGTTTTTCCTGATGGTAGTGTGGCAGTGAATCCGTCGGCTTCTTTGGTCAGAGTTGTAACTGGTTCTGTTGCCATAATGTCAACCCATTCACCAGCATATGCTTCAAGGTGTTGCTGCATACTCTTAGCAAGGTCGGTACCTGAAATTGATGGTGTACCGATCCAGTTTTGAATATCTGGGGAAACAATACTTTGTCCACCCCATTCCTTGGTAATGAAACAAGTTTTGAGCTGCTTGCGAGAAGCATATACTCCGGCAGCAATACCAGCCGGTCCACCGCCAATGATGAGAAGGTCGTACATAAAAATAATCTTGTCTAACTATTCAGAATAATGTGTCAACAGCATACCATAGGATGTGGTTGCTTTGTACGGGGGAGGGGTATAACAAAAGCCGCATATTCTGCGGCTTTTGTTATACCGAAGTTAGGCTACTTAAGCTTCGAACGACGAAGAAATGCTGGAACTGCCCCCCAGTCCTCATCATCCTCCTCATCAATAGGATCAACTGGTTTTGGTTCTGGTTTCTCTGGTTCTTTGTTGATTGGTTCTTCTCGCTGAGGTTCTTCTCTTTTTGGTACACTGAGTGAATTGAAGATTCGTCCACGTGTTTCTGTTACTTCATCCTCTTCATCATCATGTGGTGCGGGTGTACGAGGTGCAGTTCGTACGACGGTGTCTCGTGTGCGCACACCTTCCAGGTCTGGGAACCCGGTTGCGATCACGGTTACTTTCAGTTCGTTCTTCTTAAGCTTTTCATCTTTGATAGCACCGAAGATGACTTTGGCATGAGGATCAATTGATTCAGTGATCACTCGCGCTGCATCTTGTATTTCTAGCATTCCCAAATCATCACCTCCAGCAATGGCAAAGAGGACACCTTTAGCCCCCGCAATTGAAACTTCCAAAAGGGGAGAGTTGATGGCCTTTTGAGCAGCTTCCTCAGCTCGTTTTTCACCAGAAGAGATACCAATACCCATGAGGGCTGAGCCGGCGTTCTCCATCACACTGCGGATGTCAGCGAAGTCCACGTTAATGATACCTGCAGTGGTGATGAGGTCTGAAATACCCTCGACTGCTTGCTTGAGCACATCGTCACACATTGCAAATGCACTCTTGACGGTTGTCTCACGGTCAACAATTGCAAGTAATCGGTCGTTAGGAATGATGATCAACGCATCAACCTCCTTTTGTAGCTCCTCGATACCTTGCAGTGCTAAGCGCATACGCTCTTGGCCTTCAAATAGAAACGGTTTGGTGACAACACCTACCGTCAAAGCGCCACTCTCGCGAGCGATCTTGGCTGTTATTGGTGCCGCGCCGGTACCGGTACCACCACCCATACCGCCGGTAATAAAGACCATGTCGGAGCCCTTAATAGCATTGGCGATTTCTTCGCGAGTCTCTTCGGCAGCGCGACGTCCCATATCAGGATTGCCGCCAGCACCAAGACCGCGAGTGAGGTTTTTACCAATGTGTATTTTTCGCTTTGCTAATGAATGATGTAAATCTTGCGCGTCACTGTTCATAGTGACGAACTCAACACCTTTGATCTTTGACTCGATCATGTGATTCACAGCGTTGTTGCCCGAGCCTCCAACACCGATGACACGTATGCGCGCAAATGATTCCACGTCTGACTTGATCTGTTCCATAATGTAGAGCTTTGGTTACTGGTTACGGTAAGTAGCACTATCATACAGGGGAAAAAAACATATGTCACTATATTGACATCACTGACATTCGTGTGATTGACATTGGCTATAAAAACACGGTAATCCAACGCAATACGCGTGCGGTACCACCGCACGCGTATTGCTTGTTGATCGGTCGGAGCGTGTTCTTACGGAAGAAACTGGCTTAGCCAACCGAATATCTTATTTTTTGCCGTATGAGCTACACCGATACCGGAAGTCTCTGATTCATCACTTGCTCCCCACATGCAGAGTCCATATGCTACTGCCCAGGAAGCGTCTCTCACCTTACCATTTTGTCCCGGGTCGAGGGTGGCAATACGTGAAGGTAGGCGTAGTGCTGCGCGTGCCAGGTCTTGTATAGAGGCAACACCAGAGCCACCACCGGTGATGATAATACCTGCCGGTAAAAGTCCATCACGCTTAATACGCTTGAGGTGTGCATCAATCAATTCAAAGATATCAGAGAGTCGAGCGGCTATGATTTCGTCGAGTTTTCGCTTGGAGTAATTATGGTTCATGAGTGTACCTCGCTTTATCTTCTCTGCTTCTTCCAGTGGAATCTTTAAGCCCAAGGCAATATCATTAGTTATGTCATTGGAACCAATCGGAAATACTTTAACAGAAATCGGAATGTTGTTCTCAAATACCGCAATGGAAACTGTCTCAGCACCGATGTTAGCCAAAACACAGCCAGCGCGCTTTTGTGCCTTTGTCAGCATAACAAAACTAGCCGCCAAAGGTGCGGCCATGATGTCTTCAACGACGATGCCAATGTTTTCAAGCGCATGGACAAGATCATTAATATGTTGCTCGTAGGAAGTGATAAAAAGTGTCTCAACCGTGAGCTTCGTACCTTTAAGGCCGTGTGGGCGTCCTAAAACCGGCTCATTGTCTACTGCAAAGGAGAGGGGGATGGCGTGTAGTATTTTACGGTTCGGAATACTGTCAACGATGCGGTCCTCACTGTCTTGGACAGCCTTATCGACGTCAAATTGTGTGATCTCAGAATCTGCTCGCGTGGTGATTACTTCTCCGTGACTAAATACTTCGTCGAGACCAACACTGCCGATAGACACGTACGCACGCTTCACCTCAACACCGGCTGCCTTTTCTGCTTGTAGTACGGCACTACGTACACTTCGGATGACATCACTATCATTTATGATGTATCCATTACGAAGACCTCGGCTTTCCGCATAACCGGTACCAATTATTTGTGGTAGGGCTTTATCACCCTTTTCTCGTTCGTGACGCACGATAACAACCTTGACCTGGTACGTACCAATATCAATACCGGCTACAATTTTCCCTGACATACAGTCATTGTAGCATTGCGAAACCGAAAGAAAGTGTTGCTATACACGGTCTTTGATACCAAATTGCTTTTTAAAGCGTGTTTCTACTGTGTCCATTTTGGCACCGTGATCATGACCGAGCAGATGTAAGCAGCCGTGAATCGTCAGGTA
>QKBW01000042.1 GCA_003245875.1 Candidatus Kaiserbacteria bacterium | reverse complement strand
ATATAAAAAGAAAAGCCTCGTACATCGCTCATTTTGATAGTGGGCTGATGGTAGCTGTATCCGAGGACACAAAAGCAGCTAATAGATGGTTGGGCCCATTGCCCGTATTCCATATGCCAATCTTCGGCGGCTGGAAAGAATTTGTGGTATTGGAGCCAGTTGTACCACAGGACGAATGGTATGTTGGTTGGGTCGTGGAGGATGATTTAGGTGTGTCACAGGTAAAGTTATCCGGAAGAGTGAGGCTGTTAAAAGGTCCGTATCAAGTGTTTTTCTTTGGGGTTAATGAACATGGAGATCAGATACATTTACAACAAGTTGGAGGGGGGAAACTACGCACAAAGCATGATTATAAAAAAGTACCATTATTATAATACTAAAATATGAAACCATTTCCAAAAAATTTTTATTGGGGGGCCGGGTCTTCAGCCTTCCAGGTGGAGGGTGACATTGAAAATATGGATTGGGCGAAAGCTGCTAGAGAGAAGCGGGTACCTGAAATCGGCATAGCTTGTGACCATTACAACCGTTACGAAGCTGATTTTGATATTATTAAGGAACTTGGCCATAACGCTCACCGTTTTTCAATTGAGTGGGCGCGAATTGAACCAGAGGAAGGGAAGTTTGACGAAAAAGAGATAGAACACTACCGGGCGGTGTTGCGCGCCCTACGGGCACGCAACATAGAACCCTTTGTCACTTTATGGCACTTTACATTGCCGTTGTGGTTCTCAGAAAGCGGTGGCTTTGAGCGTAAAGATGCTCAGGAGGTTTTTGCCCGCTATTGTCGTTTTGTGGTCGAGCAGTTGGGTGATTTATGTACGCATTACTCGACCATCAATGAAGCATTGCCATATACGTCAAATGGGTACCGTCGTGGTACGTGGCCGCCGTTTCGACAGTGGCCTGGTATTGGCGCGGTTGGTGTGCCTTCGTACGACAATATGCTGGACGCCAAGGCGACTGTCAGCTGGCGCAACATAGGGGCGTACTTCAGAGTTCTCCGTCGGTTGGCAGCGGCCCACAACCGTGCGTATGATGCTATTAAACAGGTACATCCTCATGCTGACGTTAGTATTGTTCATCATGTCTTGCTTTTCCATTCTGACCATAAACTGTTGAATCTGTTAAAGGCCTGGTTCATGAATTGGCACTGGACTCACCAACACATGCGTCGTGTATATCGCCACTGTGATTCAATCGGTCTCAATTACTACATGCACCGTAAGTTTGGCGATACAAAGACGTATGAAAAAACAGATATGGGGTGGGATGTGTACCCAGAAGGCATTTATGATGCACTGTTGATGTTGCAGCGTTATAAAAAACCACTCTTCGTCAGTGAAGCCGGGGTGGCTGATGACGATGATGATATGCGTCCAGATTATATTCGTCGTCAAATAGAAGGCGTTTGGCGTGCGATTGAATCAGGGGTGGATGTACGCGGCCATATGTATTGGTCATTGATGGATAACTATGAATTGGCGCAGGGGTATCGCAAACGTTTTGGCCTGGTGGAAATAGACTATGACACTTTAGAGCGTAAGATTCGGCCGAGCGCATGGGTCTACAAAAGTATTATAGAGAACAATGGAGTGACCGAATGAACATACCGTGAACATACCATGGTATGTTCATTGAACGTTCATAGTATGTTGTTGGGTACACAAAAAAAGGGGGGGGGCGGCCGAAGGCCGCCCCTTTGTGTACAGTACGAAGTCGTTTCTGATGAAGTACATGTCATAATACTCACATATGTCATGGTTGTTGCTAGCTGGCGGGGCGCAGTTTTTCAATGCGATCGTTGCCATCCTGGATAAGTACATCGTTACGGACAAAAATATCCTGCCCCGCCCATTCGTGTACGCCTTTTACTCTTGTCTTATCACGGGTGGCTGGATGGCTATATTCCTGCTTGGTTTGATACCGGGCATGGCCGAGCTTGGTGTACCACAGTTTTCAAATATCAGACCACCGTCTATCCAAGTGGTGGGCATGTCGTTTTTGGCTGGTTATACCTTCTTTATGGCTTTGGTTTCACTGTATACAGGGTTACGTGAAGCTGACGCTTCCGATGTTTTGCCGGTTATCGGAGCAGTGTCAGCCATATCTTCCTTTGGTATGTCATGGCTATTTTTGTCGGCACCTGTATCGCATAACTTTTTTTGGGGCATTGCTTTGCTGTCTATTGGTACACTTCTGGTATCACAGGTTCGCTTTACCTGGACAATTGCTCTCCACACTATTCATAGTGGTTTATTTTTTGCACTTCACTACATAACCCTGAAAGGGCTGTTTATGGAGACATCGTTTGATGATGGATTCTTTTGGTCACGGGTTGGGTTTGTGTTGTTTGCACTCTCATTGCTTTTGGTGCCGTCATATTGGCAAAAGATAACCGAACAGACTAAGCAAACCAGTGCCAAGAGTGGGTTGTTGGTGTTGAGTAACAAAATATTAGCAGGCATCGCTTCGTTTATGTTGCTAAAAGCGACTGATTGGGGGGATGTGGCGGTGGTACAAGCATCTGACGGCCTCAAATACGTCTTTATCGTATTATTAAGCATCCTGTTTGGGCGTTTCATTCCAGAAACTGCCGGTGAAAATGACCACTCACTTGCCACAATTGTTCGTAAGATTTCATACATTGCTGTTATTAGCATTGGTTTTGCTATACTGTTCCTATGATTCGTTGGTTACATGCACGCAAACGATGGCAAAAATGGTTGTTGGTGTTTGGGTTGGTATTATTGCTGTTGGTTCTTCTGGTCGCACTTTTATCATACCGTCCAGTACCCAAGCAGATTACATACGGTATGTCCTTCAACACCCCGTACGCTCGTGAACTGGGGCTTGATTGGAAGCAAGTATATGACGCCTTTCTTGATGATCTAAAGGTCCGTCATTTGCGTCTGGCGGCACACTGGCCAATGGTCGAACCTGCACAGGATGTCTACAATTTTGAGGAGATGGATTATCAGATTGAGCGAGCGGAAGAAGTGGGAGCTGATATTGTTTTTGCAGTTGGTCGGCGGTTACCACGGTGGCCAGAATGTCACGTACCGGCTTGGGCAAGCGCACTATCCACTGCCGATGAACAAGCTGCACTTACCGACTATATCACTACAGTAGTAAATCGTTATAAGGATAGTTCGGCGATTGTTGCGTGGCAGGTAGAAAACGAACCGTTTCTTTCTGTTTTTGCCTATGAGCATTGCGGAAGTCTTGATGTATCATTTTTGCAAAAAGAAATCGCTTTGGTAAAACAACTTGAT
>QKBW01000057.1 GCA_003245875.1 Candidatus Kaiserbacteria bacterium | reverse complement strand
ATGCAAGAGGTGACCGCAGCGCAAGACCCACAAGCGACAGCGTTGGATGTCCAACAGTTCATGACTGATACCCAGCAGCGTGTTGAGGAGTTGCTTGCCTTCAAACCGGGAGACGCCCGACTAGAGTTCTTTGCGACAGACTTTTACAAGAGCATTGGAAATATAGAAGCAGCGCGTTCTCACGCTGCCAAGGCTCGCGCGCTCTCACCAAACAAACCACAGATCGTAGTTGAGCAGGGCTTGGTTGAATATCAGGCTGGAGATTTCACAGCCATGCGTGACTTTATGCAACAGGCATACCAGCTTGATCCGCAATACGTCGATGCACAAAAAATGTATGCAGCCAGTTTACTTCTTACGGGGGTAGGGGAAGGCGAGATCGCCACTATCATCGCAAGCTCATCATGGCCGCAAGTGGCAAATGATAGCTTATTCCTCAGTGTGGTTGATGCTGCAGGTGCTACCAGCACATTGGCACGTATATTCCAAACACGTATTGATGCTGCTCCTACGACAACTACAAACTATTTAAGTCTTTCATTCGTATACTATCGCGATGGTAATATCGCAGGAGCGATCGACGCACTCGAACAAGCCAAAACAAACATTCCATCGGTAGCATTGACGGTAAATTGCTTTATCGCTAACCTAAAAGCTGGTATCGATCCTAATACCGGTTGCCAATAATAAATGCGTCGTATGTGTCCTTCATACGCATGTCAAATACCACTGGCACCGTATACCACATTTCATATTGGCGGGCCGGCTGTGTATTTAATGGAGGCTCATACCATGGAGGATGTGCGCAGCGGCGTGAGCGAAGCTCACGCCGCCGGCTTGCCCCTAACCATTCTCGGTGGTGGCTCCAATGTTTTGATTGCGGATGAGGGCATGCAAGGATGTGTGTTAATCATGCGATTGAAAGGCGTAACCATGACTCCACTGAGTGATACAGTACGGGTGACCGCTGCTGCCGGCGAACTTTTGGACGATGTGGTCGCTCAAACAGTCTTGGCTGGGTATTGGGGTTTGGAAAACCTTTCATGTATTCCGGGTACTGTTGGCGCTGCTCCGGTACAAAATGTTGGTGCGTATGGCGTGGAGGTTGGTGAGCTGATCGAATCAGTGCAAGCTGTACATTGTGATACGGGAGAAGTGCGTACGTTTACGCGAAGTGAGTGTCAGTTTGCATACCGTGATTCATTTTTCAAATCAGAGCCCGGCCGCGCGTGGATCATTACCGCAGTGACCTTTTTACTTTCTGCGACTCCAAAACCACGCCTTGCGTACGCAGCACTCGCTACACAGTTTGCTGAGATATCGCCAACCATTGCAGTTGTACGACAGGCGATTAGCGATATCAGAAGTGGTAAGTTCCCAGACTGGACACAGGTGGGTACTGCTGGTTCTTTTTTTAAAAATCCTCTTATTACACAAGCGCAGTACGATGCGCTCTGCACTCAATACAATGATCTTCCCGGGTTTGCAACTGATGATGGCATGGTCAAAGTACCGCTGGGGTGGATACTGGATAAAGTGTGTGGGCTACGCGGGTATACAAAAAATGGTATCGCATGTTATGAAGGTCAAGCGTTGGTGCTCACTGCAGTGCGTGGTTCGTCGGCGGCAGCAGTGTCAACATTTGCCGATGAGGTAGCCGAACGCGTGCGAGAGAAGACTGGTATCGAGATCGAATGGGAAGTGCGCCGGTTGTCGTGATGGTAAAAATAAAAACGTTGCAAAAATTTTTTGAAAAAAGTTTTTTCAAAAAATTTTTGCAACGTTTTACTTTATGCACATGAAAAAATTTTTTTCTGTTGCGCAACACACACTTGCACGTGATAATACATGTAAGCAGACATCTCTTCTAGATTGTTCTTTGACAAGAGAGTCGGCGGTCGAATTTATTATTCACTAAACTCTCATCACATACCATGGCAGCAACAAAGAAAGCAGCTAAGAAGACTACTCGCAAGGTAGCCAAGAAGACTGCGAAGAAGACTGTGCGCAAGGTAGCGAAGAAAGTTGCAAAGAAGGCAGTTAAGAAGACTGCAAAGAAAGCAGCTAAGAAGACTACTCGCAAGGTAGCCAAGAAGACTGCGAAGAAGGCAACTAAGAAGACCGCACGTCGCCGCAAATAACAGTCCAGAAAAACAAAAACGCCTGCAGAAATGCGGCGTTTTTTGTTTTCCTTCTCGCTGCTAAATATGCTATGATGGCGCCATTATGTCTTTTCTAGATAGATTTTTCGGCCCTTCGTATTCAAAGGAGCTCAAGTATATCCAGCCGCTTATTACTAAAATAGGCTCCTTTGAGGAGTCTTTGCAAGCGCTCTCAGATGAGGCTCTGGCGGCTAAAACCGTGTCACTGCGTGAGCGATTATCAGATGAGGCTGCCCTTGATGATTTGCTGCCTGAAGCTTTTGCGGTAGTGCGTGAAGCTGCACGACGTACATTAGGTATGCGGCACTACGATGTGCAAATGGTTGGTGGTGTTTTGTTGCATAAAGGTCGCATTACTGAAATGCGTACCGGTGAAGGAAAGACATTGGTTGGGACATTGCCTGCATACCTTAATGCATTGACCGGAAAAGGTGTGCACATTGTTACGGTAAACGATTACTTGGCACGTCGTGACGCGGTGTGGATGGGACAGATATATGCTGCGTTGGGTTTGCGCGTTGGTGTGATCAACAGCAACGCTTCATACATATATGACGTGAGCGCCACCGCTAAAGACGACGAAGCGCGCGATGAACATGGTGCCTACAAAATTGAATACGACTTCTTGCGACCGGTTGAACGTAAAGAAGCTTATGAAGCAGATATCACCTATGGCACCAACAGTGAGTTCGGGTTTGATTATCTGCGTGACAACATTGAGTTTGAAGCAGCGAACGTTCGTCAACGTGAACATGCATATGCCATTGTCGATGAGATCGACTCCATTTTGATTGATGAAGCTCGTACGCCGCTCATTATTTCTGCACCGGCCGCTGAAGGAGAAAATCTCTATCAAACATTCGCTGCAATTGCGCGTACACTAAAGCCGGAAGAGCATTACACTGTCGATGAGAAGATGCGTTCTGTTTCTATGACTGATGCTGGTATTGAAGCCGCAGAATCAGCCTTGGGAGTTGATAATATCTATACCGACAAAGGTATCAAGTATGTACATCATCTAGAAACCGCTGTACGTGCAGAGGCTTTGTACACGCGAGACAAAGAGTATGTGGTGCGAGACAACGAGGTGGTGATTGTTGATGAATTCACCGGTCGTATGCAGCCGGGTCGTCGGTGGTCTGACGGCCTACACCAGGCAATTGAAGCCAAAGAAGGGGTGCCAATTCAGCGTGAGAGTCGCACGTATGCATCGATCACATACCAAAACTACTTCCGTATGTATGACAAACTGTCTGGTATGACCGGTACGGCACTTACCTCGCAGGAAGAGTTTTATACCGTGTATGGTTTGGAGGTCGTTCCGGTACCAACCAATCGCGTCATCAAACGTGTTGATCTGAATGACCTCATCTTTCAGACTGAGGCGGGCAAGTTTACCGCCATCGTACGACGAGTTGAGGAAGTATATAAAACCGGCCAACCAATATTGATCGGTACTGCCTCTATCGAAAAGAATGAACAGTTGGCGACGTTGCTGACTGCTGCACGTATCCCGTTTAATATGTTGAACGCCAAGAATCATGAGGCTGAAGGCGAGATCATTGCTGCTGCTGGTCGTAAGGGTGCTGTCACGCTTGCCACCAACATGGCTGGTCGTGGTGTCGACATCAAGCTTGGAGGTCCACAAGCTACGAGCACAGAAGCAGACGAAGTTCGTGCGCTCGGTGGCCTATTTGTACTTGGTACCGAACGACATGAAGCTCGTCGTATAGACAATCAGCTGCGTGGTCGTTCCGGCCGTCAGGGTGATCCGGGTATCACACAGTTTTATGTATCTATGGAAGACACACTCATGCGTGTCTTTGGTGGAGAGCGCATTAAGCGTATTATGGGTACGTTTAAAATACCTGCTGACCAACCAATCGAGAACAAGATGATCACTCGTCAATTGGAGGCGGCGCAAACACGTATTGAAGGATTCCACTTTGATTCTCGTAAGCAGGTGTTGGCGTATGATGATGTGCTGAACAAACAACGACAAGCTATCTATGTCCGTCGTCGCAAACTCTTGCGCGATGAGGATGAGGAAGTGGAAGCGGTGCTGGCTGAAATAATAGAGCTATTTCCGGATGTACAGGCAATATACGCAGAAAAAGCAAAACAATATGGCGAATCATTATGGCGAGAGCTGGCACGTAAACTCATGCTTCATATTACCGATTCCATCTGGGTTGAACACTTGGAGGTGATGCAATACACGAGAGCGAGTGTAAATTTACGGGCATACGGACAGCGTGATCCACTCAATGAGTATCGTAAGGAAGGCAATCGTCTTTTCAAAGAGATGCAGCAAACCATTCTGGCTCGCATCGCAGACGCCCTTCCTCGCATTGAGCCACAGGTGATCGCCAAAGAAGATGCGGCATACAAGAAAGAAGTTGAATCAATCCAGACTGCAGGCAGTGCCGATGCCGCAGAAACACAAAGCAAGACGAAGACAGCACCACATACACCGGGTCGTAATGAAATGGTGACTATTACAAACGGTGAAGAGACACGAACACTTAAGTACAAGAAAGTCGATGCTTTGCTGGCGGATGGTTGGAGTATTACTGATAAAAATTAATGGATAAAGAAATAAAAGGGCGGCAATCTTTGATTGCCGCCCTTTTATTTTATTTCTATTGAAATCCTGCCATACCAACAGGATGTTGCTTACAATACAAACTCCCGTATTCAAAGTAGTACGTAATTCCGCTAATGACATATAAACCATCACGCCTGCAATCAGTTGTTCCGTATTCACCTTCGTTTTCGTCTAACTTATACACTTCTCCCCAGGGATCGGTAGTAATATTTTCCAACCCTTCATACATCCCAGCGTTTGTTACGATATTTTGTAGTGCAGTTTCAAGTCTTATAATGTGTTGCGCGTCGGTATAATTGGTGCCTCCCCATGTATTGGTGCTACCGGTGATATCTTTTAGGTACGCTTTACCTGAATTAATCCGAGCCACTTCAACCGCTTTGGTAATTTGGATTATCTCTGATTTAGCGGCTGAGACCTTCGCTTTATCTCGTGCGATATTGAGAGAGGCGAGTACGACTGAAGCCAGGATACCAATAATGGCGATAACTACCAATAATTCAATCAATGTAAAACCAGATGAATGTGGTTCCTTCATATAAACACATGCTAACATAGTGACCTTGCATTTGTAGTTATTTTTTTCACAAAAAATGCTGTTATGTGTTCGATATTTTGTGGGGGGCATTGATACAAAAATAGGTGGCGCAAAGGCAGAAAGGGCCACGGGCGTATACGCCTGTGGCCCTTTCTGTTATGATTGATGCTATGACACATATTTTTATTCATTGGTGTGTGGGAGCGTTCGCGTTATTGGTAGTCTCCCAACTGATACCGGGGGTAACGGTGACCGGCTTGGTACCAGCCCTAGTAGCTGCTGCTGCTCTTGGCTTTCTTAATATATTGGTACGTCCGATCCTGTTTGTTCTGACATTGCCGATCAATATACTGACACTTGGTTTGTTTTCATTTATTCTCAACGCGGGACTCTTCTGGTTGGCGGCATCGTGGATAGATGGTTTTTCAGTGACCGGCTTTATGACTGCACTTTTTGGTTCGGTCGCAACGACCATTGTTACTACGATTGCGCGGTGGTTTGTGGGATAGGGGGCAATACATCAAACAAAAACACCTGTACAAATTGGTGTTTTTATGGTTAACTAACTCCGTTAAATTATGGCTGGTTTCGTTGATCAAATAACTATTTACGCCAAGGCAGGCGATGGGGGCGACGGCGTTGTCCGTTGGCGACACCTTAAGTTTCAGCCTAAGGCAGGTCCTGCTGGCGGTAATGGAGGAAAGGGTGGTGATGTCTACGTACGCGCTGTACGTGATTTAAGCTTGCTTTCAAAATACACTGGGATAAAGCGTTTTGTGGCGAAAAACGGTGAAGCCGGGCAGGCAAGTAGCCGTTATGGTAAGGGCAGTAACGACCTCTACATTGATGTTCCTGTTGGTTCTATAGTGAGCGATACCGTGCGCCAACGTGTGTATGAGCTGTTTGCGGAAGGGCAAACGGTCAAGATATTACATGGCGGCTCTGGCGGTTTGGGTAACGAGTATTTCAAGTCCTCGACCAATCGTGCACCGGAAAAGTCCACACTGGGTAAGTCCGGTGAAGATGGTACTTTTAAGATCGAGCTTACACTGGTGGTTGATGTTGGTTTTATCGGCTTGCCAAACGCCGGCAAGTCAACACTGCTCAACCTACTGACGAATGCGCGGTCAGAGATCGGCGCATATCCGTTTACCACACTCGTGCCACACCTGGGAGATCTCTATGGCTATGTCCTTGCCGACATTCCGGGGTTGGTTGAAGGTGCGGCAACAGGGAAGGGGCTCGGACACACATTCTTACGGCATGTTAGTCGTACCAAAATGCTGCTGCATCTCGTTGCACTTGACCAAGACGACCCTCTGAAGCAGTACGAAACAGTTATTTCTGAGCTGAGTGCTTTTGATAAAACTCTTCTCACTAAGGAAGAATGGATAATTCTAACTAAAAAAGACCTTGTAAATAAAGACTATTCTGATGTAGAGAAAACATTTATTGACAAATATAATAAACGTGTGTTTGTAATTTCTCAAAACGATGTTAAAAGCATAAAAACCCTTTCTGACGCTCTTGTTGCACGTCTGAGGAAGGGGTAGTATTGCATATCATGAGTACATATAAGATCACTGTCGGCATAGAAGTACATGCCGAATTGCGCACTAAGAGTAAAATGTTTTGTGGTTGTCCGAATGACCCACATGCGAGTGCCCCCAATACAAACATTTGTCCGGTCTGTATGGCGCATCCCGGCACACTCCCGGCGGTGAATAAAGAGGCGGTCGAGGCAGTGCTCCGTGTTGGTAATGCGATCGGAGGCTCCCTTGCAGATTTCAGTGAGTTTGATCGAAAGAATTATTTCTATCCAGACATCCCGAAGGCGTATCAGATCAGTCAGTATGCTCACCCACTGGTGAGTGGCGGAGAGTTAGCTGGAGTTTCTATCACTCGCATTCATCTTGAAGAAGATACAGCAAGGTCACAACATGCAGACGGTAACAGTTTGGTTGATTTCAATCGTGCCGGCGTTCCGCTGATGGAGTTGGTAACAGAGCCGGTCATTCATGATCCCGCCACCGCAGGAAAGTTTGCGCGTGAGTTGCAATTACTTTTGCGTACCCTGGGAGTCTCTGATGCAAACATGGAGAAAGGTGAGATGCGTGTGGAAGCAAATATCTCGGTCAGTAATAGTGAGGTCTTGGGTACCAAGGTTGAAGTAAAGAACCTTAATTCGTTCCGAGCTATGGAGTCAGCCATAACCTATGAGGCAGAACGTCAAGCACATATATTAGAGGAGGGAGGAACTGTTCAACAAGAAACTCGTGGTTGGGATGAACAAAAGTCGGTTACATTCAGTCAACGCATAAAGGAGTCAGCCGATGATTATCGATATTTTCCAGATCCTGATATTCCCAAGTTTGTACTCTCGCAAGTACCGGAATTATCAAAATCTCGTCTATCCGAGAAACAGCCAAAGTTAGCCTCAGAATTACGAGATGAGTACCGAGAACTCGGTCTGAACCCTGAACATGTTGAGGCTCTGATGACCAACCTAGAGGCGGTTAATTTCTATGAGCTCGTCCGGGCAGCAGATGCAGGTCTGTCGGAGGCAGCTGCCAAGTTGGCATTGAGTTACCTTATCTCGGATGTTTTTGGTTTGTTGGGGACAAAAGTACCTTCCTTGGAGGGTGCTAAGGCTGCTTCGTATGCACGGTTGATGGTGATGTTGGCTGAGGACAAGATAAACTCGCGAACCGCTAAAGATCTCTTGGTAGAGGTTCTTACCACAGCTGTTGATCCACAGGATTTGGCTGAAAAGCGTGGTTTATTGCAAAAGAATGATCCAACCGAACTCCAGCCAATGATCGAGCAGATCATTGCTGAGTTTCCATCCGTAGTAGAGGAATATAAAGCCGGTAAGGAAGCCTCATTACAATTTTTGGTAGGGCAGGGTATGAAACAAAGCAAGGGTGCAGCCAACCCCCAACTGCTCGCCGAATTGCTCCGTACGCACATCCTTGGGTAGGGCTTTCAGAAGAGGTGCAAACAAGTGGCATTTCACACCTATGGGATGTCATTTTTTTGTGTTTGCTATATAATCTCGGTAGACATGGATACTGTTGAAATACGTGGGAAAACATACAAAAAGGCAACCTCGCTTGCCCGTGAACTCGGATACACTACCGACTACCTGGGGCAGCTTTGTCGTGAGGGCAAGGTAAAAGCAGAGTTGGTGGGGCGCACCTGGTATGCACTGCCTGAATCGGTCCGTGATCACAAAGAAAGTCGTTATCGTTCTGTTCGCGCACAAACTACCAAACACCTTCATCAGGACAACCGGATAAAACTACGTTCGATCGAGACACAGCCGACAGCAGCAAAACGCTCCGTAACCTACGAACCGGATACAACAGACTTGTTTCCCACGGCCGCTTCTTCCGCAGAGGCTACTAAGGTCAAAAATAAGCCCAAGACGGTCGAAATCCATCAAACACCTGTCAGTAGCCACATGGCCCATAAAAATGCGACAGAAGCCACTACAGCGGCTGCTGGGGTAGTAAAAACATTGATACACACTATCGACCCAGCAACCTTACGCGAAGAATCAAAATTACGAGGCCTCACTGATGTGGCCTTTCAGCCCGGCAAGATTGAACGTCCTCACAAAAAAAGAGTAGTACGCGTTAAGCATATGCAGCCAAGACCTGTAACAATTGCTTCCCGCGTACATACACCTGCTAAGCAGGTCAGAAAGCTGCACAGAGTAACCGCTGCCCAACCGACTACCCGTGTCCGTACACACACCCCTGCCGAACATCGTGTACTACCTTTGGTGATCCTGTTTGTTGTTCTGTTCCTCTTTGATGCGTTACTCCTAACCTCAGAACAACGTTTGAGCGCTACAACCGAGAGCCTGCAGTCGACGATACATTTTGATGCCAATAACATAAAAATACTACTAAAATACCGCTAAAAATATATTTTTCTCGTTTAAACGAGTATTATTCTATCTAATCCATTTTTTTATATTTTTCCTGAGTTACCTACGCAGCCGAGCACTTTTTGGTGTGTGGATCAGGTGGTGCTTTTTTGGTGCACAGACATCAGAAATAGGCACGAAAACGGATAGTTTCGGATAGACAAGAGAGTTGGCGAGAGGTGTTTTTGGTGCATTTTCTTATCAGTCTGAGAGGGTCTGTTTTTGATGATGGGGAAGCATAATTTTTTGTACAAAGATGCGACAAAGTGTTGTCCACATTTGCACCAAGTTTTGACCCCGTTTTCTTCGTAAAAGCTATATAATTAAACAGATAACGTACCTCTATGACTGATGCATCACAGGCAAAAATGATCCTCGCAAAAGACGCGGCAAAGATGGTCGGATACTCTACCGACTATGTCACAAAATTAGCTCGAGAAGGACGGGTGTTAGGTGAGCTTCGCGCACGTCAATGGTTTGTTGATCTGGAATCGGTCAAGTTGTTTTCATTACACAAAGCGGCAGAGCAAAGACGTCGTCAGGAAGAGTTGCGTCAGGCACGTTTGACAGAACTTGCTCGTACGCAAGTTTCGACCCTCGATGCGATTTCTTCTGCCGAGATACGTCAGCGTCAACCAGTGGCTCTGGCTTTGTCAGTGGTGGCACTTTTGTGTTTGTTGGTCACGGCAAAACTAGGTTTTTCAATGTATGTCGGACAAGTTGATTCAGTTGCTCTGCTTGGTGGTGTGTCCGACGTGTTTGATCGTTTGCAGGTCGTGGTACCGGAGTGGCTCACACACCAAAGCCGATCGGATACGGTCGAAGCTGTTTCGGTAGAGGCGCCAGATGCGCATGCGGGTATTGTACTTTCCCAAGAGGCATTCTCCGAAGAAGAGCTGGAGAAAATCACGCAATCATTTTCTGACCCGGTTGAAGTGGAGCCAACTTCTTCATCGACAGGATATCTCCGCCCGGTGTTTGCGTCGTCGACGGACGAAATGTACCAGTACGTACTGGTGCCGGTGACCACGACCGCCTCGTCTTCAGCAGAATAATTTTATGCAACGTTTCTTTACCAACTTCATACTCACCATCACACTGGTCTTTGTAGCCGGTCTGTTTGGTGGTGTGAGTGAGGTATACGGTGCGTTCAACAAACAGATCAACTACCAGGGTAAACTTACCGACACGTCTGCAGTGGCAGTAACCGACGGGAATTACAACATGGTGTTCAAACTCTACACGACCGCTTCCGGTGGGACTGCAGTGTGGACGGAGTCCGATACGGTGGCCGTACAAAATGGCCTCTTCTCGGTCATGCTTGGTTCGACCACACCACTCACGTCGGTCGATTTCAATCAAACACTCTACCTTGGTGTCACTGTTGGTGCTGATAGTGAGATGACCCCTCGTAAGGTTATTGGTGCGGTACCGGCTGCTTTCGAAGCGGACAATGCTGCAACGGTCGGTGGTGTTGCGTCGAGTTCTTTGCTGCGAAGCGATCAGGCCGACACTGCGACCGGTGAGATCACCTTCGCCGGGGGCTTCACAGCAACCAACGGTACGACAACCAACGCCACGTCGACCAATCTCTTCGCAACACTGGCCAACTTCACTACTGCAGTGATCGACTCAATTACTGCCACCATCGGCCAGTTCACCGGCTTGACCGCTACCAATGCCACCACCACCAACCTTTACTCGACAAATCTGGATCTTGGCAATGCGCTTACTGTCGCCAATGGTGGTACTGGTGCCTCCACCCTCACCGGACTCCTCCTCGGTAACGGCACCTCTGCTTTCACTGCTACGACCACACTCTCTGCTTCATACATTCAAGATGCGTATCTTCTCAACACCGGCGACACCGCTACCGGTGATTACAACTTTGATTCCGGCACACTCTTTGTTGATTCGGTGAATAATCGAGTTGGTATTGGGACGGCAAGTCCGAGTGCTAACCTTGATATTTATACAGCTTCGTCGGATACACAGTTTCGCATTTCTCGTGGTTCTGCATTTAGTTATATGCAACAAAATACGAGCGGTGGAGTATTGCGATTACAAGACACAAATGGAACTCCTGGTACGTTGTTTCGGTCATATGGCGATAGTTGGATAAACGGTGGCAACGTCGGCATCGGGACGACGAGTCCGACTGCAAAATTGGATGTATACGGTGATATCAATATTTCTGATACGGCACAGGGATATAAAATTGGCGGGAATCGTATTCTCTATGCTTCGTCTACCAATTTCTCAGTAGCAGTTGGCCAGGCGGCTGGTTTAGCGTTGTTGAACTCTGCGACGTTTAACACAGTAGTTGGTGCTTATGCAATGGAGAATTCGACCTCGACATCAAATAATGTCGCAATAGGTAGCATGGCGTTGCGTAATACCAGTGGTGGCGGCAATACGGCCGCAGGAAACTCCGTACTCTCCAGTAATACAACCGGAACGTCTAACAGTGGTTTTGGTTTCGCAGCACTATCCTCAAACACCACTGGCTATAGTAACAGTGGTTTTGGTGTTGGAGCACTGTCTTCAAACACAACCGGCGCCAATAACATTGGTATTGGTCACCATGCTCTGTATCTCAACACGGTTGGAGATCAAAACATTGGCATTGGCACCAATGCACTGTTGTTCAATCAAACAGGATACGGCAACATCGCCATCGGTACGTCTGCCGGATATGGTCTTAATACGGCTACCTCAACTGGTAACAATACGATTATTGGTTTTTTCACTGGCTGGGGACTCACAACCGGTGTGAACAATACGATCATTGGTGCGAATGTGACCGGTCTCTCATCGTCAATGTCCAACAACATCATCTTGGCGGATGGCGCAGGTAACCAACGAATCAATGTCGATAGTGCCGGTAACGTCGGTATTGGCGTCACGTCTCCTTCATACAAACTCGACGTCGCAGGTACTATCAACACCACAGGAACCATCGCAACCACCACTGACAAGAACGTTCAGAACATCCTCTTACGAGAGA
>QKBW01000066.1 GCA_003245875.1 Candidatus Kaiserbacteria bacterium | reverse complement strand
CGAACACCACATTCGTGGGCTGCTCGGCATGGCTGCATAAACTGACCAAGTTATACAAACACAAAACCGCCTAAGGCGGTTTTTTTGTTTGTGCCCTCGGCAGGAATCGAACCCACATCTCTCCCTTAGGACGGGATAGCTCTATCCATTGAGCTACGAAGGCTATAGTGGGCACATACTAGCATAAAATAGGCCAGGTGGATGCTATAATTTTCCATATGCCACCGCAGACAGATTTTGAGGAGATCAAGCGCATGCTTGCTAAGAATACTGATCAGCTTGAGGAAAATGCTCAGTTGTTAAAGAAGATCAATCGTAATCAAGTTTTTAGTTTTTGGATTAAAGTTTCATGGTATGTACTTTTGATTGGTTTACCGTTCGCGTTGTACTATTACATCCTACAGCCATATTTTGCCGCCCTTGGTTCTTCTTACGACACATTTAGTGCTGGTTTACAAGAAATTCCTGGTTGGAAACAGTTTTCGGAGGCCTTAACTAATTTCACTAAGTAGTTTTTGGAGAAAACAAAACCTGCCGCAAGGCAGGTTTTGTTTTTATGCTCTGTGCTTGGGAGCAGGCTCGGCCACAAGTTACTAATTATTTTGTTCAAACATTTCCAAAATAATAAGTACTTTCGGCCCCGGCTCGCAGGCCCAGAGGGCCCCCTGCTGCGCCTTTCGAGCCCGTCCAAAGCTACAAATGGCAGCGGCCTGAAACATATGCATGTTTCAGGCCGGCCAATTTGTGCTTGGGAGCAGGCTCGAACTGCTGACCCTTCGCTCTTCAGGCGAATGCTCTACCAACTGAGCTACCCAAGCAAGTGTGTGCCATTGTACATGCTTTGGCGTAAATTTCAAATGGTTTTTAGTAAGCTCTCCACAGCGTTCATCATCTGAAATACTTGTGAGAGCGGTATACTTACACTATGTCATACAGGGAGGTTACCCCAGAAGTTTTTCCGCATGTCAGTGCGCTCTATACTCCAGAACAATATGCTCGTATGCGTCATGGTACGCCCTATTGTTATGCACTTGGTCCTGGGGCACAGCTCCAATATGTTGGCGTTCACCATAGTTTTGACCCGGAGGATACTATTTTTGCGCTCATCTCAGGGGCGGTAGAGACAAGGCGACCAGACGTAATTTTTGTGGAAGGAGTACCAACATTGCACGGTCCTGCCGGTTTGGAGAAAATGGTGCGTTCTCTATCGTACACAAATGCCATTAAGCAAGGAGGAGAAGCAGTATACGCAATTAAAGAAGCATTACGCCGAAATGTATCCTGGGCGTCACCGGAACCGGCTGATGAAGAACTCTATCAATTTTTATTACAGCATTACTTTTCTCGTGAAGAAATTTTTGCCTGGTTTGTTTTGTCTCTGGTACCGCAGTATTTATCTTCTGGCGAAGGAATGAAATTTCAGGCCTATGCCGCACCGATGGTTGGTCAGTTCAAACAGACGACGGGGTGGAAGGGTTTTGTCTATGATGTCGACAAAGCCTTGGAGTATGTTGGCAGGATGCTGGGCTTTCCAGTGGCAGACGTTCGCTTACTTGCAGAAAGCTACGCATTGGTAGATCCAATTCCACGACCGGATCGTTGGGAACAGCAGACGCTCTTTAATGAGATTAGTCGGACGATATTGGAGTATCGCAATCAAGCAATGACGCAAGCGGTGCTGAATGAATTAGCAGTGGGGAAACGAGTGTTGGTAGTCTATGATGCGTCACTAGCTGTGATGCAAGAGCCGGCCTATCGGGCCTATTTTAGCGCGTAAACATGTAAATTGGAGGACAAAAAGCAGGCGGGCCTTTGGCCCGCCTGCTTTTTGTCCTCCTGCCTATTTAACACTACTCTTGACTCGTAATCTTGTACTGCGGTTTTTATCAACCTTTGGTAGGCGTATTTCCAATAGCCCGTGGCGCTCGTCTGCAGTCGCCTCGTCAATCAAGATTTCTTCAGGCAATACGATAGAGCGAGCAAATGAACCCCAGAAAAGCTCACGATGATAGTAGTCATCGTCTGAGGCCTCCTGACTTTCTTCACGCATGCCCTTAATGGTGACCATGTCGCGAGTGATTGCAATATCAAGATCATCTGGAGCAACCCCAGCAATAAGCGCGCGTATAACCACCTCCTCACCGGTTTGGAACATGTCAACTGGAAGCTCGCCGGTCTCAGGCTCTTGTTCTATCTCTTGAGGTTCTCGCCACTCATCTTCTTCATCACGAAAACGTTCTTCGTGGGCCGCAACAGCGTCTTCCTCTCTATATTGGTCGTTATCAAGCACATCGTCATACTCGTCCATGTTGACGGTGCCGGTGAGTCGTTCGAGAAATGAAGGTTTTTTCATGATCTATAATTATTTACGTTGTAACGCATAATGAGCGGCTTCAATGATCTTGACCTTTTCAAAGAGAAGAAAGAGCACGATGATGCCAAACCACACGAAGAGAAACACGCCTAGTATCGTTTCTCCACTTGCATCAATTATAAAAAAGTTAAATAGGGCATGCAACACGATGGCTATGAACAACCCATACAAACTGTAGAGCAGTTTTTGTACGGTTGGTTTATAGAAAGAGATGGCCATAAAGACACCAAGTGTTCCGGAAGAGAGAACATGGAGTAGTGTGGCGCCTAAGAAGCGGAAATTCGTGGTCAAAACAGAGTTCCAAAATTCACCTTGGGTAAGTGGATTGAACATAAAAAGCGCATTTTCCATAGCGGAAAAACCAAGTGCAATGATGATCATATAAATAATCAGATCAATTGGTTCATCTACATCTTTATGCCATAAAATAGCCACTAGGGCTGCGGTGTATTTAAGTACTTCTTCAATCACTACCCAGACTAAAATAAGCGTATCACCAGTATAGAGTGACGTGGCGAATTTTTGCAGGGGGAGGGTAGCGGGAACGACCATCATGCCAGCAAAAAATGCCAAAATAATAAGCCCCCATGGTTCCGGCTGCTCTCTATCTTCGCGTAACCAAAACCAGAGCCAAAAAAGCGCCGGTGTTAAACCGCCGAGAAAGGCAATAGCAAAAGCGGTAGATTCAACCATTGTGTGTATGGTAACAGGGGGCGGGCGGGGCTGCCGCCCCGCCCGCCACATCATTGGGGAGAATAAAACAGCGGCGCGCCCAGAGGGCGCGCCGCAGCGTCACATCACGACCGTAATCCTATATCTTACCGGTCAATTTTTTCCGGCCATTTTGCCACCATGAGCATCTCTGCATCGCGCATATCTTCTAGTAGTTCTTGCCAAACCACCTCGGTCACAAATGGCATGAACGGATGGAGAAGCTTTAATGAACTAGTGAGACATTCTTTGAGTACTGTTTGCCGTGCCAGCTTTGCTTCATTGTCTGCACCATTCAACACTTCCTTCGATTCCTCGAGTATTTTGTCAGCCAGTTCGTGCCACACATAATGATACGCCTTTTCGGCAGCGAGATAGAGATTGAACTTATCAATATCGGCACCTACTTCTGCCACGGTGGCATGAAGGCCGTCCAGTATCTCTTGATCGCGCGGTGACAATTCTGCAGTAACGGAAAAATCAGCATCAGCCAAGTTGGTTAGTGTGAAGCGACTGATATTCCATAGTTTGTTTGCGAATTTTTTGTATGCGCGAATCTTATCTTCAGAGAGGGGCATGTCGTTGCCAGGGGCAGCACCAACAATGAGAGAAAGACGAGTCGCATCAGCTCCAAACTTTTCGATCATATCTAGTGGGTCAATGATATTCCCCAGAGACTTACTCATCTTTTTACCTTTCTCGTCACGGACCAGTCCATGCAGGTAAGCATTCTTAAACGGTACTTGTCCGGTCAGATAGGTGCTCATGAGTATCATACGTGCCACCCAGAAAAAAAGAATGTCGTACCCTGTCTCGAGGACGGTTGTGGGGTGGTAGGTTTTAAAATCTTCCGTCATGTCTGGCCAACCAAGGGTAGACATGGTCCAAAGACCACTAGAAAACCATGTATCCAAAGTGTCCGGATCTTGCTGCCAACCTTCTCCTGGTGAGTCGATCTGTACCTTTACTTCACCAGCCTTAAACCAAGCTGGAATACGGTGGCCATACCAGATCTGACGACTGATACACCAGTCATGCAGGTTGTTGATCCAGTTGTAGTACACACGTTCAAACCGATCGGGGAAGATAGACACCCCGCCATTTTCTACCGCCTTTATCATTAATGTTTTGAGGGTTACCTGATCCCCTGCGTGTACACCGGGAACTTCACTTTGGCCCATGGTGAATTCCTTGTTCACATTAATGAACCACTGTTCTTTGATCTGCGGCTCGATAGTGCCACCACCGCGGCTGTTGGTAGCGATTTTGTGCATGTAATTTTCGTCTATATCAACTACAAGGCCCTGTTCACGCATTTTTTCAATAATGAGCGGTCGCGCTTTCTTAATATGTTGACCGGCAAATTCACCAGCGATCGGCAACAACAAACCACGTTCATCAATCACTTGCTCGCGCTCTAGTCCATGACGTTCGGCGATTTCAAAGTCGACCGCACTGTGCCAAGGCGTAATGGTCATCACCCCGGTACCAACCTCTGGATCAGCCGCTTCGTCCTTGATGATGGTGGTAGTGATTGGTCCATTGATCCACTCGATCTCAAGGGTCTGGCCGTGGTGGTAGTCTTTGTAGCGCTCGTCATCCGGGTGCATGACCACGTATTTATCACCAAATTTGGTCTCGGGACGCACCGTACCGATCACAAAAGGACCATATTGGAAGTAATAGAATGGGTCTTTTTGCTCAACGTACTCGATCTCATCATCCGAAACGGTAGTTTGCATATTCGGGTCCCAGTTGACGCTGCGTGCACCGCGGTAAATAAGGCCGTCGTTATACATGCGAATAAACGCTTCCATAACTGCCTTGTAGCGCTTCTCGTCGAGCGTGAAGGCATAACGACTCCAGTCCAAACTCGAACCCATTTTTTTGGTTTGCCCGATGATAGTGTCCTTGCTTTCTTCAGCAAAAACATCGATGCGCTTCAGTAACTCTTCACGACCAATTTCATCACGACGTTTCTTCTCTTGTTTGTAGATGATGCCTTCCACTTTGCTCTGCGTTGCAAGTGCCGCGGAGTCGGTGCCCGGTACCCACAGGGTACGTTTGCCCCGCATACGGTTGTAGCGCACCAAAATATCCTCAATAGCGAGCATCGAGGCGTGACCCATGTGGAGTGTGCCGGTGACGTTTGGTGGCGGAAGGACGATCGAGAATGGTTCGGCATCGGGGGTTGTCACGCCTTTTTCAATACAGACGTCAGGATTAAAATAACCGCTCTCCTCCCATTTTTGGTAGATTGTATCCTCATGGTCGGCCGCATTGTATGGTTTAAGAAACACCTCCGGAATATCGCTTTTTTGCTCGCTCATAGTTTGCTCAATTAGAAATTGATGGTAGCACGAAAAATTGGCTTGTTAAAGCCCTGAAAGGAGCAATGTATCAACGTGGAGTGTGTTATAACCAATCATCTGTATTGCTTGTCAACACTTTACAGTAATAATAGACGCGGTAGAATAGCTGTAACCAGGACTGTCCAGATTCAGACCAGTCGAGAGTTTTAAAAAGCGCGACCCTTTTGGGCGCGCTTTTTTGTCTGATATGTGGTACGGCAGGTGGGAATGAACTTATTAGTGCACGTTAAAAGTTATTACGTATGAATCTAAAAGCAATTATCATGAACAAGCAGATCATGCTGGCGGTCGGTATGATCCTGTTTGTAGGTGCGGTAGTGACCTACGGCACCGGTGCGTTCTTCAGTGATACAGCAAATGCCACTGGTAATGTGTTTTCTTCAGGTACACTTCACCTTAAGTTGACAAACATACAAGGTGGTTCGAATCCTGAAGATACTAAAGATGCCGTTTGGAATTTTAGCAATATGGCACCGGGTGGTACCTATGCAACAAGTTCTGTTTGGCTACGCAATACGGGTAGTCTTTCTGGCGAAAGCCTAGCTATCGGTATCACCAGCTGGGCCAATAATCCTAGCAACATTGCTAAACAAATGCGTATTGCCGAAATGACTCTGGATGGCAATAATCTACTGAAGGGAGGGGCTGGTGCAACTATTCCAGAGTATGAAGCGCCTACTAATTGTACAGTGACACTTAGTGGGAGCGACCGGCTTACTGATGCTATCTCATCTGCGTCTGATGGTGATGTGATTTGTGCAACTGGTTCAAATTACAGTTCAACATGGGAATATGGTGCTTCAAAAATTACCGTTAACGTACCAAACGTGACCATCGCTTCTGTTAATGGTCCCGATAACACAAAGAGTATTGGATTTGATGTGACAGCCGATGGTGTAACCATTACTGGTTTTAGCATTGACACTAACGAAGTTGTTGGTATTCAAGTTACCGACGCTGACGGAGTTACTGTTGAACACAATGTGTTTAAAGATTTTGGTAGTGCTGCTGGAACTGTTAACACCCATGCGGTGTATCTTGTAAATGGTTCATCTGATGCACTTGTGCAGTACAATGTGTTTGATGGTGTGCGAGCTGACACAAAATCTGCAAAAGCAATTTATGTTGGCCACACAGCAGGAACTCCTGGTGCAAGTAATATCGAAATAAGCAACAACATCATTAAGAATGTTGAGAGTAACAAAGGCGCATACGGTATTCTTGTAAATGCTGCCGGTTCAACCTCAGGACTAAGTATTCACAACAACACTATTGATGGTTTGTCTGGTGGATGGACACACGCAATCGGACTTGAGGGCGCGACACCTAATGCTGTTGTGGCCTTGAATACGTTTGCAGATCTATCTGCATCTGGCGCAGATAATACTGCTGTATTCTTTGAGAATAATCCAAGTGCTAGTTCTGTGATGATTAATCAGAACAACTTTGAGAAGAATGTGCTTGCTATTGCATTACATCCCGTAAATCAGGTTGGTACATATTCGATTGATGCAACCGATAACTGGTGGGGGGATTTTGATCCATCCGATCAAATCTTTGAGGTAAACAGTACAATCGATACGAGTAACTTCGCAGGTGGTCCATTTGCTGGACTGGTGAACGGGGCTGATACCAACGGGAATGGTTTTGCAGATTTGCAGGATTTGAAGAACTCACACATTACCGATATTACTCCCGGTCTTGATCCATATGATGGTTCAAATGACAAGGAGTTTTATCTCGCAGTACAGCTTGATGGTCCATCAACCACTAATTCCTTCCAAGGTCTTACGCTTGATGGGGTAAATATTGAGTTTACACTTAACCAACTTTAGTTGACACTCCATTCGTACCCTAATTATTGTTGGGGTACGGTGTGGGGCGTTAATGTCCTGTAAGGTATGTTGAAAAAAATTGGTCCAGTAACACTCTTTGTATTGTACGGAACCGTGGTGCTTTTGGCGGTCGCACTTCTTGGTGCGTTCTTGCCATTTGTTCCATACAGTATTCGGATCGTGGAGAGCGGTTCGATGTCGCCGACCATTCCAACTGGTTCGCTTATTTTCTTAAGTTCGCGAGCTGGCTACACGACGGGCGATGTGATTACATTCCAACGTGTCTCCGATAAAGAAGTCACTACCCACCGCATTGTCGCGGAACGGATGGAGGCAGGGCAAGAAGTATATACCACCCAAGGGGACGCGAATGATACGGCCGATATCGCGTCGGTCGCGCGTTATGAGGTGGTTGGTCGCGTATGGGGACATGTGCCGTATGTGGGTTATGTACTCAATTTCTTCCGCCAACCACTGGGCTTCCTGTTTTTGGTGATTCTCCCTGCCGTACTTGTAGTGGAAGAACAGATGCGAAAGATACGACGCGAATTGCGTTCGTCGGCAAAGGGTGAGGAAAAAGAAAAAACCGTATGAAACAACGATATACATCAGCACTCATATTTTCTTTGATGGTTACAGTGGCCGGCTTATTTTGGCCGGGAGAAACCGACGCTTTCTTTACCAGCGATGCGAATGCAACAAACGCGACGTTGGCTGCTGGTACATTAGTACTTTCAGCTAGCACCACCAAATCTGATTTGGTTGTTTCTGCTTCGTCCGGTGATGACACCGTGTTGGCTACACAAAATACCGGTTCGGTTGCAGAGCAGTATCGTGTCACAACAACACCAGTGAGCTGTACGTCTGGTTTTTGGAATGGCTTGGACGTAACGGTGACTAAAGGCACTACGCTCTACCAAGGGGCAATTGGCGGCTTGTTGGCCACATCAACTAGTGACGGTGCCTGGAACATCACGGTGACGGCAAGCTCAACCTTGCAAGCAGCACAAAACGAAACTTGTTCGTTTAGCCTTGTCATTGATGCGTGGCAAGATGAATTTGCCAGCGCAACTGATGGTGGCTTTTCAGACAGTGATGCGCTCACTTTAACCATAACCGCCGCTGATGCGTTCGGTTCGCCGGCAGCCAACGGTGTTGTCTTGAACGAAATCTATCCAAACCCCGATAATTCTGCTGCTGCGCCGCTGGAGCGTGAGTGGGTAGAGATATACAACGGAACGAGTGGTGCTGTTGATGTTGAGGGGTGGGGTATTGGTGAATCGGCCGGTAGCAGCGCGGAACAAGTGCATCTCATTTCAGCATCCAATACTTGTACAGGTGGGGCAAAGATTGGCTACGCCCGCCCGTACGATGGGGCAAGTACTATTATTCCTGCTGGCGGTCTGTTGGTCATTGAATTCTGTGCTGAAAGTCGCTTAAACAACAGTGGTGATACGGTTACCTTGTACAACACTTCAAGTACCTTGTTAGATGCGTATACGTATGCTTCGTCGGTAAAAGGTAAATCGATTGCACGTATCCCTGATGGTGGTAACTGGGTTGATCCGGTACCAACACCTGGAACGCCAAACACGGCGACGGCAGCAGAACTTCAAGCAGCCGGTTGGAGTGATAGTGCGATCGCCGATACGCTTGGTACAACCGCACCAAATAGTATGCAGGGCGATACGGGGAAGTTTGTCTTTGCGAGTGATTTGGTTGATACCGGATCGACGAGTACGACTACGGTGTCGGTCGGTAACTTTAGTTTTGCTACCAGCTCAACCTCATCGGTTGAGGATGGACAAGCATTTGCGAGCACAACCGCATCGACTACTGAGGCGACAGCAACCGGTACCGGCGACGATGGGGAAGACGATGCAGTGGCAGTTGACCCTTCTAACATACCAGAGCCACAAGAGGCAGAAGCGTCTGAAAATCCTGACGGTACTACCGCCGATCAATCGCCAACTGATAGTGATGAGGCGGTGGTTGTTGTACCGCCGCCAACTCCAGACGTAGCAGCTGCGGAGGGAGAGGGGTCGAATACGCCGGAAGAAACACCAAGTATATGATGACACACTTTACACACAAATATCTCGTACCAATCGCTCTTGCAGCCAGTATGCTTTTTGGTTGGGTTGGGGTTGCGGCAGCGTCTGATCTCTCGGTGTCATATCAATCAGATCCATTGTTTTATAACAGTAACCTGGCCCCAGGAGAGAGTGTCAGTAAAACAGTGACAGTTACCAATACCGGTACGGTCAATCAATCGCTGTATCTTGATACAAAAAACAGCTCAAGTGATGGTCTTGCTGATGTAATGACGCTGTCAATTGCCAGCAGTTCAATTACATATTTCACTGATACCTTTTCCAATTTATTTACTACTGCACAAGTATTTTTGGGTGACGTTGCGCCAGCAGCGACACGCACATTTGTGCTGACAGCCACCATGGCAACCAGCAGCGACAATATGTACCAAGCAACCACCATGGGGTTTGACCTCTGCCTGGGCTTTTCTGGCGGTGATATTGTGTGTGATGGAACTTCTGGCAGTAGTACAGGTGGCGGTGGAGGAGGTGGCGTGTCTGCTTTTTCAGATTCATTTCGTTTATATAACGAAGCGGTTGGTGGTATTAGTACTGTCAACGGCCAAGCTATCGTAACGTGGAATACCAATCGACCAGCCACTTCGTATGTAGTGTGTGGTAATAGTGCGCACGGTCCATTCGATCTCGATCCGGTCGCACCGTATCTTGGTTATGAATTTGCTGTTGGTGAAATAACGAACCTGGTTGATACGCACGCGTTGGTGGTAACGGTGCCGGAAGCGGGAACATACGAATGCCGACCAGCAAGTCGTGAACAGACAGCCGGTGGTTTTACGGTGGGTAATCCAGTAACGTTTACCATCCCGGCTGGTGTCGTGTTGGGTGCAACTACGGTCGAGGCAGGATTGGCTGATGCCTCGGCATCAGCCAGTCCTGCCGGTGAAGTTTTGGGTGTCTCAACTAGCACAGTAGAGGAGGAAGGCCCTGGTGGTGTGGTGGCGGGCGTGGCAGCTTCATTGGCTACAGCCTTAGAGCAAAATGATTGCGTTCTTCTGTGGTTGTTGCTTTTGGTATTGATTTCCTTCCTTTGGAGTATCATAGATGACTGGATTCGTCATCGGGAGCTATTTCGTCAGCTCTTTGTGCGACAGATTGTTTTTAGTGCGGTTTACACTTTGTTTTTGTTGCTACTTGCGTGGTGGCATGTGCTTGTACATGTGTGGTGGGTATTTGCTAGCGCTTGGGCGGTTATGACCGCAGTCGATTATCGGGCACACATAGTTACGGATGATATGTACACGCCACGTCAGCGACAGTGGTTTTATGGGACCGCAGGCTTGTTGTTTGTAGTGACGTCAATCTTATTTGGTTTGCCGTGTATCTGGTGGCCATTTGCAATTATTGCCTCCGTTGCTGCTACCTTGCTATTGCTCGGCTGGGGAGATTAGATTTATGAGAGTGTTTTCTTGCCGTCGGCTTTGATAAGCGCGGTCGCAGCAGATGGGGTGAGCGCAGCGTGCATTTTAGCGTGACCAGAGAGAGCGATCATAACGCTGTTGTCTGTTGAGAGCCCGGGCATTGGAAAATAAATGGCCAGGTCGGGATGCGTTTCATCAAAATGAGTGTGGAATTGGTAGCGGAGGTATTGGTTGGCGCTTACGCCGCCACCAATGATGAGTGTCTGTGCATTGTGGTGTTCGATAGCCGTGGCTGTTTTTTTTACCAATACCTCCGCCACCACGTCTTCAAAATCGCGCGCTAATGCCATACGCTCTGTATCACTAAGAGTTACTCCTTCCAACGCATATCGCACTGCCGTCTTGAGGCCGGAAAAAGAAAAGTCGAGATCACCGGAGTGGAGCATTGGTCGTGGTAGGTCAGCTTTGTACGGAGGGAGATTTTTCAAACGTGCTTTGGCAGCCAGTTTACTTATTTCCGGTCCGCCAGGGTAGGGAAGGCCCATCAGGCGAGCGACTTTATCAAAACATTCGCCAACCGCATCATCACGTGTCTCGCCAATTTTTTCATACACTCCCCAGTCTCTCATCAAAATCAACTCGGTATGTCCGCCAGATATCAAAAGTGCAATGGTAGGGAAGGAAATAGAGGAAAGTTGTTCATCTCGATCTATGTCAAAGATTGAGGCGAGAATGTGTCCTTCCATATGGTTGACGGGCACAACCGGTATATTCCACACAGTTGCTAAGGCCTTGGCGGTATTAACTCCAACCCATAGTGCCGGCTCAAGCCCCGGGCCGCTTGTGACCGCGATCAAATCAATGCCCGGCCGTTCGGTTTGCTGAAGAAAAGCTAACATGGTGTCAGCCAACTCATGATCTCTAGCGAGCAATTCTCTGATGTGGGCTTCCTGCTCTAATGAGCATGCGGTATCGGTATGTTCAAGCATCTCAGCATCAGTGAGGGCCTTCTCAAGCATCGGTATGATGGTCTTAATATGCTCTCGTTTAGCCATCATAGGAAAAACCCCGCCGTATTGCGCGTGAATGTCTATTTGTGACCACAGTGCGTTGCCGAGTACGGTGTAGGTAGCATCGGGAAAGTTACCGACCACCTCAACCACGCTTACTGCAGTTTCGTCACATGATGTCTCAATAGAAAGGATTTTCATGGTGTTGGCACTATAGCACAGAATATAAAACAACAAAGACCGGTTCACAGGGAACACGGTCGAATGAATTTTTCGGGTCTGGCCCGAGAAAGAAAGTTGGAAGAGATAAATCCTCCGAAAAGAACTAGTGAAAAAACAATGAGGTGCCAGAGGGGCGAAACGAATCCCGCCCCCCTGACTACTCTCCGCTGCCAAGAGGTGACCACCATGATGGTCACTGTCTATATTATGCTTATTTATTTTAAAGTCAATGCTTTTTATCCGCTTATTTACATAAACGGCGCACCTTTAGATGCGTTGTTTTTGTGCTTCTTTTGTGACCGGTACAAGACTTGAACTTGTGACCTCAGCAATGTCAATGCTGCGCTCTACCAGCTGAGCTAACCGGTCATTTGGTGGTATGATAGTAGCACTATTTGTCTGAT
>QKBW01000050.1 GCA_003245875.1 Candidatus Kaiserbacteria bacterium | reverse complement strand
AATAAACAAGGAACCAGAAGCATCTTTTTCTATTTCAACAACCTTACTTGTACTACCATGTTCTCCATCTTCAGACGACCAATAAAGTGGTGCGCCTACTTGTACTTCCCCTTCTAAAACAACATGTTGTTTTGACCAGCCGGCAGAAATATTAGAATGCTCGCCAGGCAATACCGACACTTTTTTTAGGGCATATGTCGTTTTATGTCTCTCTTCTTTACTTTCTGTACTATTTAAAGAAAAGGTGTCAGGTGATTTTTTGCCGAACATATCTGGATATTATAACCCTAAATCACCACCGTTTTTGTGAACAAGGTTAAACTGTGTGCGGGTGAGAAGAATCGAACTCCCGACTACTGCTTGGAAGGCAGTCGTTTTACCACTAAACTACACCCGCGTGGTAAGCGCCATTCTAGCATAAAAAAGTGAACTTACCACCGATTAACAAAAAGACGGCTCGAAAGCCGCCTGCAACAAGAGTGAAAGAGAAAGGTGATGCGGGAGGGGCGAATTCGCCCCTCCACAACCTGCTCGCCATCAGTCATAGCCGAAATTGGCTGCCTGGCCGGGAGTCCATTGTTCATGGTCCTTCCGCCACTCTTCATCCGGCTCGCCCCAGAGATCCTTCTGGCGCACCGGGTCCACCGCAAAGCTCACGAGATCGGTCGGAGATTCATCATCCCCAGCGTCGTCCTCGGTATCAGAGCTGATTTCGCCGATGACGTCTTCATCACCGCCAAGGCCGGCGGCATCAAGGATGGGGTCGTGGCCGACCCCGTGGTGCAATTCGTGCATCTTCTTTCCTTTCTTGATTTACAGCCCTACCCTGTTAACAGGACTGCCGACACAATAGTCGGTGTTTACGTCCGCCAATTTTTATAAGGCGCAAACACCGACTATTGTGTCTTTATAAAAGAACAATCTCTCCAAAAATCAAAATCCTGCCGATTGTGGCAGGAGTGGTTTGGAAGAAACGAACCAATCCTGCCCTACACGGCAAGCACACTTACCAACTGCGTGAGCGCACCGGCAAATGATTGATTGGTTGTGTATGACCATTGCATACAGTTCCAGAATATCCCTAAATGCCAGAAGTTGTCAATATGTTACACACAGAAAAAGGGGCAGGCCTTTGGCCCGTCCCTTTTTATCCCCAATTTACGCACGTACATCAGTCACCTCTGTTGCCATCGTACTACTCGCGCCCGTCGCCGTTGACGCTTCTGGAGAGGAGTTCGCACTTGTATCTTCTGGCTTTTCAGAGTCAACCTCTTCATCGGTTGCAGGCTGTTCATCTTCCTCAACATCAAACGCTCGCAAGATATCAGACGCCAATGCATACGCCTCCCGCGTAAACACAATCGCAGCTTCGTAGTCTCCTCCAGCCACTGCTTCGCTCGAAGAAGCCATCTTCTGTTCTATGGTAGTCAAACCATGCACCACACCATCATTTGGCTCATCACCTGCACGTACCTTCAGTGCCTTAACTTGCGTATCCAAATCACCCTGCACCTGGGTTAAGATCGTTTGCAATTCCTCTTCTGTTGGTTCTACCGGAACGAGATCCTCCACTGATACATGGGTGGACAGATCAATATCACTCATGAAAAGGGTTAGTTTTTCTGTTGCCTGCAATATTTCCTTGAGTAAAGCACGTGCTTTGGTTTGGTCATACGCTGGTGTTGTCGAAGAAACCGTCGTATCACCTCCCTCGTCATTTTCCTCCGGTGCTGTAGCCAGCGCAACAGCCTCTTCGCGCTTGCGCTCTATATCTTGAAGACGTCGTTCAATATCTGCCTTTGCAGTCTCTCCCGCAATAGGTTTCAAAGAGGCAAATAATTCTTGTGCGTCGGTCGTCTTTTGTTCCACCAAACCAAGCAAACGCTCAAAGGAAGGTTTCTGTTCATCAGCTTGTGCAGCCGCCTGTGCATTAGAAAGTGCAGCCGTAACCCCGCCTGCAGCAGATACATCAACTCCAGCCCGTGAAATAGTGGTCTCCAAGGCATCTGTCTGTGCCTCCAGTGCCGTTGCAAAGGCCAGCTCTGCTACGGCCGCCCCTTCATCATCATTTTCGCGCATTGTCTCGATTTCCTGCGCAGCAGCAGCAGCGTGTTCAGCTACGGCAACCGCTGCGGCTGCACCAACATCATCGGTCAACTTCCCTTCACTTGCCAATAAACGTACCTCCGCCAGACGACGTTCCAGACGCTCAGTTTCCCATTCTACTTTGCTGTATGTTGAAAAAGACAAGCTACTGCGGACTTCTTCATTAAAACGCACCTTGACTGGATACAATACATCACCCGGCAAAGCCTTTTCAGCAGCAGCTGGAATGATGACTAACAGTAAGACAGCAGCCGCACCAACAAATTTTGACCATACAAAAAACATTGAACGCACCGGTGAAAGCATTTCATCAGCCACAATAGTGTGCACAGTACGCATTTCTGCTGGCAATGGGTGGTACTCCATATACGCCACAACACGCTCACGCAAATCATGCGATTCAGATGTGCGCAAAGTTACGCGCTCGGCTTCTTTTTTAAATTGTTCGCTAAATCGTTTCATTGTTTTGGTTTGTGTAACCGTCTCCGCACTTCAGCGGCTTCCTCAGCTGCAGCCATATGCTTGCGCAGCTGACCGAGGGCCCGATGCAAACGCACCGATACTACATTTTCACTCTCCTCCAGAAGAAGGCTGATCTCTTTTGGTCCCAGCCCATCCACAAAACGGAGGATTATGACTTCCTTATACTCACGCGGCAGTGCATCGAGTGCTTCGAAGGCCTTTCTACCATCGAGTGTGGCTGCCAGTGACTCCACAGAACTCTCCTGCAAATCAGGGAAAGCCCCTTCATCCACACCTTCAACCGCCAGTAGCGCATCGAGCGACTGTTCACGCCGTTTGCGATACTCATCAACGATGAGATTGTTGAGTACTTTGTATAAAAAAGGACGAAATTGCTCAACAGTATGTCCATCTTTGATGTAAGACCAAACCTTCGTGTACGTATCGTGCACCAGATCAATGGCCCGTTCACGATCAGAAAGTCGCAGTGTCGCATGACGAAACAACGCTTCATGATACGTATCAAACGCTTCTAAGAAGCGCTCTTCCTGGCCCACCATTCTTTTGGCTGTCTTTTTACGACCCTCCATGTATGGACCATTATACGCGAAGACGCATCAATCCTTCTCTTCTTACAACAGCAGAAGCACATCTCACCATAAAAAAACAATATGTATAGTGCCGTGGTGGCAGGCTTCGCCTGCCACCACACCTACCACCACTGTTGTTTCTTAAAAATCAGCACTACGACAGTCACAATAAGTGCAGTACCTCCCAAAATTATCGGCAATGCCCACGGTGCATCTGCCAATGGTAAGGGTACGTTCATACCAAACATGGAAGCAATGATGGTCGGAATAGTAAGAATGATGGTCAAAACAGTCAGTCGCTGAATAGTGCGGTTAAGCCGGTTGGTAAGGATGGTTTCTGCCGCATTACGCACGTTTTGAATAGTCTTCAACACAGCTCTCGCTGATTCAACCAGCTGCCCAGTATCGATCATAAGATCCTCCATCAAAGCAATATCTTCGTTATACAATGGCAAGTAATTACCACTCGTCACCTTCTGCAACCAAGTATTAGTAGGCACCAGCGCTGTGATCATATCGTTCAGCTCGTGTTCATAGTTTACAAATCGCTCGATCTCACGGGGACCGATTTTTCGGATATCTGTCCTATCCCGGTGTACCGCGCGACGCAACCGCACCAGTTTCTTTTCATATGACTCAGTAATCGTAGTCATGAACTGAATGAACATTTTTGCCTTCTGAGTCGTATGTAATTCAACCTTACCGTCCAAAAATGGCTTGAATTTGGGCACTTCTTTGATGGCCACCGTCAAAACAAACGACTCCCCCATCACAATAAGCAGTGGAGCGGTATCAACGTCCTCTTGTTTTTGGTTATAGGGGTAGCGAACAAAGAAATACGTCCCATTACTCCCCCGCTCCATACGTGGCACCTCGAAAAAATCGCGCGCATCTTCCAATACATCCTCATCCAAACCATACAGTTCAACCAGTGCTTCAATATCTGCATCGGTAGGATCAACCACATGTGTCCACACACCATTTCGTGGTTCAGGTATGGTCTTTAGTTCACTATCCTTGATAGTACGAAAATAGTGCGTAATCATTACCCACATACTAACACACCCTACTGAGCCACCAAATGAGTACCTCAAGCTGCGCAAGAAGACATCAGCTATCTGCTCGTGTAACTACTTCTCGCTTTTTTAGATAAATATGATATGATTTTCGCCACGGTTCGACGTATAGGAACCAGGGTGTAGCATAATGGTAGTGTACGCGGTTTGGGGTCTGTTCTTTCAATTTTATATTTTTGGCTACGTCGGGGTGTAGCATAATGGTAGTGTACGCGGTTTGGGACCGTGTGGCCCGGGTTCGATTCCCGGCTCCCCGACGTAACCTGAAATTGAAATTGAAAGAATCGACCAACAAGCCGGGGGCTTGTTGTGGCTCTGTAAGAGGTGTGGCCCGGGTTCGATTCCCGGCTCCCCGACAAGTGAGTGGGCGAATGTCATAAAATAAGCCGACCGCAGGGAGATTTATTTTTACGGCTGAACAAGGAGTAAGATTGGAATACAAGATACACAGCAAAGTAAAATAATTTCATACAAAAAGAAGGGGCAGCTAGCCGGCTGTCCCTTCTTTTTATGATTCAATAATTAAATGCAGGTGACCTTGCCAAAAATTTGTACATCCTTTGTAAAAGACCATGTCCTTTACTATCCCTCTATAATATTCTCAATAATTTTAATGGTGGCATACTTTTCATGTGGAACGACACGCACCGCAGCCACATCGATTTGCCATTCTCCATCAAACTCGTGCTCTAATAGCCAAGACTCAATGACTCTATAAAGTTTTTTTAGCTTAAAATGGTGCACCTGCTCCTCAGGACGCCATGTTTCATGTGAAAGTGCCTCGTTTAATCGCTTTCTTGTTTCGTATGAAACGGTTTTTACCTCGACAAAATGTACGGTACCTAGGGTATCACGTGTAACAAGATCAATTTCACCCCATTTTTTCAAATAATTGCGGTCAAGTAATTGAAAGCCCTGCCTTTTCAAGTATCTAGCAGTAATTTCTTCGCCATACGCACCTATTTTATTCTTAATCCCTTGTTTTTGATCTTGAAACATGTTCCACGTGAAACTATTTGTATTTTCTTAAGGACGGGGGGTGAGTTATAGAGTGTTTGTGTAGAGCCATATTATAATGTTTGCACACAAAAGTACAATGTCCTTTATCCACTAATCCCCCTGGTTATCCCCAGTTCCTTGGTCATGTGCCAAAATGTCTTTTTCACATGAAACAAGGCCTCCTTATACCAGCTGTAGGTAACCTGCCTTTACCAAACTACTAACAAGGGCAGCTAGGTATTTACCGTGTGGGTTGGTATTATTTTATTAATGACTAGACGTAATAGTATCGTAATAAATTACTGATTAACTTAAATTCTATGAATGTTAATAAATGTGTCTACAGCTGTTACTTATCAGAAGACCTTGCCAAATTGCTACTACGTTTAACGGTCGGCGGTTTGGTACTTCTACACGGTATCTTTAAACTGACCCATCCAGAAATGTTGTCTTTTATTGGTTCAGCATTTCAAGATAGCCATCTACCAGCGTCCTTGGCTTATTTGATCTACATTGGGGAGATATTGGCTCCAGTTATGGTTATTGCGGGCTTTAAAACCCGCCTAGGGGCTAAGCTAATCGCTTTCACACTGCTGGTAGCCATTTTGTTGGTACACTTGCCACAACTCTTTACACTTGGGCAAGGTGGCGGTTCCGCTATTGAATTACAGCTTATGTTTTTGTTTGGATCACTTGCCATTGCCGGCTTGGGAGCAGGGAAGTATGCCGTAGATGCAAAATGTAAACGCAATACGTAATTTTGACGTCGTTACTATTTTCACAAAACAAAACGACCCCATTAATGGGGTCGTTTTGTTTTGTGCGGCCAGGGAGAATCGAACTCCCGACTAATCCTTGGCAAGGACTCATTATACCACTTAACCATGGCCGCCTGCGTTATTTTTTACCTCCCTTTGGTAATTGAGGTACTGTATTTAACACCATTTCAGGTAAACGGTCAATCCACAACATGATTTTTCTTTTCAAATAAGTGTCGCTCACCACTACTGAACAGAGGCCATACGACACCTTTTTGGTATTTTTTCGCGCAGCCAAGACTTGTGTCTTGTAAAACGATGATGCACCCAGCTCTTTAGCCCAAAACCTTTTGCACTTCACCTCTGAGAGATCAGGATAAATAAAGAGCGCCAAATGAATCTTGTCCTTTGGTATACCGCATATGGTTCCCAAAAATGTAACGAATATCTTTAACATGGCAGGGTCAGTACTCGTCAAACGCACCTGGTTTCGTCCATACGTATCTCCTTCGCTCCAGTACATGGCAATGGCGGTCGTAAAAAGGGGGATCCGACGATACAGCTCCATCTCCTTCAAGGCCTCCTTTTCAGCCAAGTCATAGCGTACTGCAAGGGCAGCGCCGCGCACTTTGTGTAACTCGCGCAAATGCACAGCGCCTTTTTTGGTGGCCTGCTTAGTCAGCTCACTACGGATTGCTTTCGAGAAATCAACACCAGAAAACCACGTACTGAGGGTACTTTTTGCCACACCCAGCTCATTGGCGATCTCAGCATAGCTTTTACCGGCACGACGCAACACGAAAGCCTTTCCTTTATCTGAACGCATATATACTAGTATAGTATATCCTGGGAGTTCATTTTTACCTTACTAACAACCAGACAGGTACAAACTTGAGTAGAAAACTAAAACAGTTCAGTTTCTAAAAGAAAAACACGATTCCTAAGAATCGTGTTTTTCTTTTACCTGTGTGCGCCCACCAGGACTCGAACATTACATGTTCAGTACCCGTTGTCACGATTTTTCATTCTTCAAAATCGCAGGCAACGGCTTCGAGTCCTGACGAAAGACATTGTATGTCTTTCTGTGGCCGCACGAACAAAAATGGCACACTGTTGTGTGCTCATTTTTGTATTCGTGCGCCCACCAGGACTCGAACCCAGAACGACTGATCCGAAGTCAGTTGTGATATCCATTTCACCATGGGCGCGGTGGCAATACTATACGGTGCAAAAAGAGAAAACGCAATGACTTTCTGCTACAATAGCGAACATGATCACACAACGTGACGTACCAAAAGAAGTTGCCCATGTCGCCGACTCCTTAGAACGTGCCGGTTTTGAGGCATATTTGGTCGGTGGTTGTGTACGAGACTTGCTGATCGGGAAAGAACCAAAGGATTGGGACATCACCACCGACGCAGTGCCTGAAGAAATAATTACGCTCTTTGGTGAGGATAATACCTACCACAATAACGACTACGGCACCGTCGGAGTGGTCAATGAAGACACCGAGAATGAGCGCGTAAAAGTTGTAGAAGTGACCCCATACCGTACCGAAAGCGGCTATAGCGACAATCGTCGTCCGGACCAGGTAACTTTTGGTGTTTCACTCGAAGAAGACCTCAAACGCCGTGATTTTACCGTTAATGCCATTGCTTGGCGCTACCAGACCGAGCAGTTGGTTGATCTTTTTGACGGACAAGAAGATTTACGCAAAAAACGGCTAAAAACCGTAGGGAACCCCGACGATCGTTTCAGTGAAGACGCGCTCCGTATGATGCGTGCCGTGCGCCTAGCTACCGAGCTCAATTTTGCGATCGAGAGTGAAACCATGACCTCAATCACTCGGAATCACAAACTTTTAAGCCATATTTCCATCGAACGTATCTCCGATGAGTTCCGTAAAATAATGGAATCAAGCACCCCGATGCAGGGAATAGCCATGTTGGAGCGACTCGATATGCTTGACTACGTTCTACCGGAACTAAAGGAGGGCATACACTGTGACCAAAGCGGCATCCACGCGTATGACGTCTTCGAGCACCTTCTCCGCACCTGCCAAGCTGCGGCAGACAAGGGTTTTTCGACCGAAGTGCGCTACGCTGCGCTACTACACGACCTTGCTAAACCGGCCACCCGTCGTTCTGGTGCCAAAAATAAGCTGTATTCTTTCCACGGACACGAGGTAGTGGGAGCCAAGATGGCCAAAAAGGCCTTGCAACGCTTAAAAATGCCCCGTGAATTCATCGACCGAGTTACAACCCTGGTGCGCTGGCATATGTTTTTTTCCGACCCTGACCAAATCACACTCTCAGCAGTACGACGCACCATTGCGCGCGTAGGGGAGGAAAATATCAATGATTTGCTTAATTTACGTGTTTGCGACCGCATCGGCACCGGAAGACCGAAGGAACAACCATTCCGCTTCCGCCGCTACAAAGCAATGGTGGACGAGGCCCTGCGAGATCCAATATCGGTAAAAATGTTAGCGACAAATGGCGATCATATTATGGACATTACCGGAGAAAAACCAGGCAAAAAGCTCGGTTTTATCCTTAATGCACTACTCGAAGAAGTCCTCAACGACCCGAGTAAAAACACTGCACAATATCTTGACGATCGGGTAAAAAGCCTTATTTTACTCAGTGAAACGGAACTTGCCGCTCTGGCTGACGCTGGTAAAAAACGCCAAGAAGAGGAAGAAAAAGCCGCCCTTAAGGCCATAGCCAAGGAACACCACGTAGGGTAAAGAAAAAAGACGCGGAACCAATGGTTCCGCGTCTTTTTTCTGTGGATAACTAGAAATTATGCAAAAGAAAAGGCCTGAAGGTATCGGGAGCTGATCAGATGGGGAAGTGATCTGCTGCCGGTGCCTTCAGGCCTTAAAATGTACGAAGAGTCTCTTTATGGAAGCCACATGGCCTCGTAATTGTGGGCGCCACACCAAACTTGGTGTAAGAGCTTATCCCTCGTTTAGACTCAAACGTAGATGCTCGACTCTAAGAGCAAAATTGACTTACGTCCTTATGCTCGCATTGACCGAGTCGGAAGGAGTAACGAAGTGCTCTACTCCTTCGGTACTCGTTCCGACTCAGTAATGGGTCGAGAAATAGGTGGGAATGTTATGAACGTTTGTTACAACATGTGGAGGTATAAATTGTAACGTTAGTGTGGAATGAACTCTTGAAGGGATGCGTGTTGTCCTTTAGAAAGACATCACCGTTTGCATCTGCTTGCCCTCTCTGGGCCTGCATATATATTATGTCCTTTACCAAAACATGTAAAGGACATACCGTGTGCATAACTGTGTATAACACGAGTACTTTAGAAAATTTATGTCCTTTATAAAGGACATGTTCCCTAGTGTGTAAAAAACACGGCCTGGTTAGGCCGTGTTTTTTACCCTCTTGGTGAGAGGTTGACACAAATATGTTTCGTGTTCCTGTGTTTAGCTGTGTGATAGTGTGATTGACACAGGACAATGGTCGCTCCCGAGTACATCCGCATGGATGCGTGCAGTCTGCACCAATGGTAGGAGATCGCGGCTTGCCATCACGTAGTCAATGCGCCAGCCAACGTTACGATCACGAGCTTGCCCCCAATGGCTCCACCAGGTGTAGTGGCCATTTTCATCGGGATGGAGCTGACGGAACGTGTCGACAAAGCCGGCAGCGAGAAAATCATCAAAACCGGCACGTTCTTCATCGGTGAACCCCTTCTTGCCTTTGTTCTCTTTCGGTCGTGCTAGATCCAGTTCTGTATGTGCCACGTTGAAGTCACCACAAAAGATGACCGGTTTCTCTACTGCTAGGCGTTTCATGTAGTCACGATAGGCAGGATCCCAATGCTGACGCATAGGAATACGGGAAAGATCTTCCTTGGCATTTGGCGTATAGACGGTAGAAACAAAGAAATCATCGAACTCGAGGGTGGTAATACGGCCTTCTTTGGTGGTATCACCATAGGTATCGTCTAGATGATACTGTTCTTGGATATCTTCAGGCAGACCAAAAATCACGTTTTTGGGCGATATTTTTGTAAAAATGGCCGTTCCGGAGTAGCCTTTTCGTTCAGCACCATGCCAATATTGTTCGTATTCTGGATATTTAGCAGCAAATTCTTCTGAGACGAGGCCATCATGCGCTTTGGTTTCTTGTAAACAGAGCACGTCTGGTTGATGATTTTTTAAAAATGGCTCAAAAAGGCCTTTTTTTTCAACGGCCCGAATTCCGTTGACGTTCCACGAGTAGATTTTCATCAAGAAAGTATATCATCTTCCTTCTTAAGGATAAAAAATGACCCGCCGCAAAAGCGACGGGTCGTTGACACTGGCTCAGTCACCAAGCACCGAGGTGATCCTGTTGAGCGCCTCTTCCAAGCGCATCCGCATCTCGTCAGTCAGCCGCGAATCTTCAAGGCGCAAAGTGACCTCGTCGAGTTCGTCTGCGCTCTTGCTGATCTCTTGGCGAACTGCCTGGAGTTGCGCCAGCAAGAGTGCTTCCTGTGTGCGCAATTCAGCCAAGTTCGAGTTCAGGAGGTCCTGTTCACGACGCCATTTCTCCCGTTGCTTCTTCAGCTTTTCAGCCAAAGCCAGCAATTCGAAGTCCTCGATCTGTTCGTCAGGTTCCGGCATTTTCGACGGGGGCAGGGTGATCTCTTCCTCTTGGCGTGCAGCATCGCGGCGAGACACCTCTATCGATCGCTCCTGAGCAAGACGGGCGAGATGATCTTCACCGCCGACAAAATCGACGATTAGATCAACATCGAACACCCAGTCGGTATATCGGGCATCATCGTTGAGACGGAGCCCCTCCATCTTGAGCCCGAAGGCTGCGATCCTGGTGCTGTAGAAACCACCGATCACGCCTCGGTAAGTACCGGATTCATTGGGGGACAACCCCATATGTTCCATGATGGCCTGGGTGACCTGTTCGACAGGAACCTGAATCGTGTTTGGAAGTTCCCCCTTCGGGCAACCCAAGTCAACGATACGCGACATCGTAGCCTTGAGGCGTTCGATGTCTTTTGTGGGAACACTGTTACGAACAAGGTATTGTAGCGGGGTTTCGAGCGGAAGGTTTTCCTGTGGCACCGGTTGATACACTTCGAGCTCCGATGCCGCCGATGCGAGGAAATCGAGCATGGTTGCCTCGGAATCTTCCGCCTTCTTGTTGTCTACGGTTGCGGCCCCTTCTCCAGCCAGTTCGATAGGAGGGATGCTATACGGACCTCTCTCGATCAGGTTTTGAAGCGTGGTATCAGACATATCAACGCCAGTCATGTAACCATGCAGACATTGCGTACCTTCCGTCCAGATTTTCATCTTGACGCCAGGCCGCATATCGTCGTCTGCCTTCGGCGATAAGGCCAAAGGGAGCTCGGGGCGACCGCCAGGGCCGATATTCATCACATTCATGCGCAGCTCCGGCTTTTTCTCCAACGATTCGAAGAAATGCATGATGGTATTGGAAGCTTTTTTTTCAAGCTTCTTTTGTGCGCGACCATTATCGGTCGCCTGCCATGTAAAAGAACAAAGACTCATTGGTTCCTCCATTTCAAACCATTGAGTACTAAAACATGCAATATAAAAATAGTCAATAGAAAAACCGTTCACCCCTTTCCGGAGGACTTAAACTAAAACTTTCTACTATCGTAGGCCCAATGTAGGAGGGCTTGGCGTTGGCGAGGGCGGCATGAGAAATCTCCCTGTTTACAATGCTTTTTCACCTGAGATGCATGGCGGGCAAAGGCTTTCCAGCGCTTTATTTGCCGTTCATCTTCTCCGTCACCAAGCCGGCGACCCATATAATAGCGGCAATACCACTGAAACCAGCCGCGAGGATCGTGCTCTTTATTGATCCAGCCCTTCTTTTGCCATACTGAGAGTGGTTGGCTCGCTCGTACACCAAAGTAATTGAGCTCTTTTTGCGGCTGGCCTTCGGCCAGCCGCGCCTTCGTAAACCACTCCTTCGGAAACTCCTTTTGGCAATCACGCATATAGACGCCCTCAAATACCCCAAGCTGTAACATCTTTTGCGGGGTCAACTGCGGCTTAAACGCGGGATGAAACTGTTTACCAACCGGCGCAGAGAGGGTATAGCGATATCCATGTTGCATTTTGTCGTGTACCACCATTGTCTTCATATATAAATAGTATAGCAGCCACCTTGTTGCAAAATATAAGAAACAGTGGCATTGTACCGAGCGGACCTGAAAGGAGGGGGACCAATGAGCATCTTTATCAATGGATATTGTGCCCAATGCGGCAGAGGATTGGCCATCAAAGGAGACGGTACGTACACCATCGCCCATCTGCCGGGGAAACCCGGCGAACCGCTCATCTTCTGCGGGCCGGAATGCCAGCAGGAATGGGCAAAGCGCCACTGCGCGTGGTGCGGTGTGTCGGATAAAGACACACTGCTCACCAGCACCGCGGTGCGAAACGGCGTGCACACCCCCTTTTGCGAGGTTGAGCACAAAATCGCTTGGGAGAATGCCCAAGCGAGGTGACCCAACAACGCCACCCGCGCCACAAGCGCGCGGGTGGCCGTTTTCTTATTAAACAAAAAGAAAAACGCCGGGCAAAGAAAGACCGGCGTCTTTCTTTGCCCGGCG
>QKBW01000010.1 GCA_003245875.1 Candidatus Kaiserbacteria bacterium | reverse complement strand
AGGCGCAGTGTCTTCATACGTTGCAAAAAATCCGGACGAAGCACGTACGTATACCATCAAAGGTAATACGATTGCCGTTGTGTCTGATGGTTCGGCAGTATTGGGGTTGGGCAACCTAGGCCCGCTCGGGGCGCTCCCGGTCATGGAGGGAAAATGTGCGATCTTCAAAGAGATGGCTGGTGTGAATGCTTTTCCGTTGGTGCTCGATACGCAAGATACCGAATCAATCATCCAAACGGTAAAAGCGATTGCACCGGGTTTTGGTGGTATCAACTTGGAAGATATCTCAGCACCGCGTTGTTTTGAGATAGAAGAGCGATTAAAGGCAGAACTGCCAATACCTGTCTTTCATGACGATCAGCATGGTACTGCTATTGTGGTCACTGCCGGTCTACTCAATGCCGCCAAGGTGGTAAAAAAGAAATTTGAATCATTGCGGGTGGTAGTTGTTGGTGCCGGGGCGGCCGGCCGAGCGATTACGATGCTTCTGCTGCGTGCCGGCATTTCTGATATCATTGTGACCGATAGTAAAGGTGTGATCGTGGCCGGCCGTAGTGACCTTTTGGGATACAAGAAACAACTCGCTAAAGACACCAATCCACGTAAGGTAAGTGGTACGGTACTTGAGGCGGTGACCGATGCAGATGTCGTAATCGGGGTGTCAGGTCCGGGCACTATTAGCAAGCATCATATTGAGGTGATGGCTGAGCAGGCAATCGTCTTTGCACTGGCCAACCCAATTCCGGAGATCAAACCGGAGGATGCTAAGCTCGCGGGTGCAGCGGTCATCGCTACGGGCCGTAGTGACTATCCAAACCAGGTGAATAATTCTTTGGTCTTCCCGGGCATCTTTCGTGGCGCACTCGATCGTAAGGTGCGAGATATCACCGATGATATGAAGCTGGTCGCAGCAAAAAAGATCGCTGGTTTGGTCAAAAAGCCAACCGCCGGTGAGATCATCCCGAGCGTGAACCATCCGCAATTGGTGAAGACAGTGTCGAGTGCTGTGAAGTAATATATTCGTCCATGCAGACAACAAAAACAACGCATTTGCGTTGTTTTTTGTTGCTCGCGGGCTTGTCCGAGTCGCTCTTCGACCAGGATCATATTTTCTGATAAGGTATCTCTAGTCTGCAATGATACAATGGTGTGATGAGAGAAGATTTACAGAACTACCTAACAGAGCTTGAGCATCGCATGCTGTATGGTGAGCGTGATAGATTTCTTCATCTATTCTCCCAGTATGAAGATTTCATTCGGAAGAGCAATGCTGAAAAATGTATCTGGTCACATGACGATCTTTTGGATCGTCATGTGACCGTTTCAGACTACGCCAAGGAGTAGGTCACTTCTCGAACAAAATCACTCTGGGTCATGCTGTGTTGCCTAGCCAACCGGTTAGACATGTGTTGCGGAGACGATGGGATTCGAACCCATGAGAGCTTTTAGACCCTACCTCGTTAGCAGTGAGGCGCTTTCGACCACTCAGCCACGTCTCCAAATATTGTATTTTGTTTACAAGGTGGTCGAAATACTTTCGTCCACCTATCGCCTCATAAATATCGGCGATTCCGCTGGTCTGGCGACGCAGCGGACCGGATGAAAAGTGAAGCAGTTCACTTTTCATCCACTCAGCCACGTCTCCGTATATTTACTTTTTAGCATCAATACATTTATTGATGTAGTCGGTAGAATAGCATAATTTGCTATGAGCACAAACCACACCTAATGAGCGAGAGCCAAACAGGATATTTGATGGTGTGGGGCAGCGGCGCGTAGCGCCGCCGCTGCTGCGCGTAGTGTGGCTCCGGTAGTGAGGACATCGTCAACAATGATCAAGGGCACATGCGCTGGCACGTGTCGTAGTGATGAAGTGTCCACAGCAAATGCATCGTGCACGTTCGTAATCCTGGCCGTACGGTCGAGGGAGGTTTGTGGGGCGGTGTGTCGTTGACGGTACAGTACATTGGTTTGGTACATACAATTTGGTGCGTGGCGCAACACCTCCTCAACCTGATTATAACCACGTTCACGCCGCCGCCGCGCCGAAAGGGGAATGGGCAAATATATTGCGTGTTGCTGTACCCACGGTGTCAGTAAGTGAGCAAGTAGTTTATGTGCGCGGGGGTTGTACTGAAATTTTGCTTCGTGGATTAGTGCACGTATGTGTGGATCGGTATATGTTGCCAAAACCGATACCTCGGCTACCTGCGTGTAGGCGGCAAGCTCATGTATGGTGTTTGGTCGCAGCGCGCGTACGAGTAACTCTTCAGCCCGAGGAGGGAAGATGCTGTCACCAAGATACTGACATATCTTTTTGTACTGCAACATGTACATGATATTATACAAGCATCAGTACATCGTATGGCTCTTTCGCTGCAGTCTTTATTTTCTTCGTTGAAACCACCAGCGCCTGAGGTGGCGCGTACTGTCGGTATTGATATCGGCAGTTCTTCTATAAAGGTGGTCGAATTAGAGCAAACTGAACGAGCTCCGGTATTGCGCACTTACGGTGAGTTGCAGCTTGGTCCGTATGCCGGAAAGGAATTAGGTGCCTGTGTACAACTAGAACCCCAGCAGCAACTAGAAGCGGTGGTGGATGTGTTACGAGAGGCTGGTGTGACCGCCAAAACAGGCGTCTTGCTTATACCTCTGTCTGCCAGCTTTGTTACGGTGGTTCCGCTGATGGCTGATCCGGAAGAAGATTTACAATCACGTATACCGGTAGAAGCACGTAAGTATATTCCCGTGGCGGCTTCTGAAGTGACGCTAGATTGGATTGAGGTTCCTACGACACCAAATGAAGAAAAGCCAACCCGTGAAGTGCTCATGGTGGCGTTGCAGAATGAGGCATTGCAAAAGACCAATCAATTGTTGGGGCAAGTCGGTATGCTTGGCCAGCCAACAGAATTAGAAATATTCAGTAGTGTACGCGCAACGATCACTGATCAGCAACAAACGTATGCGATCATTGATCTCGGTGCTTCGCGCAGCCGTTTGTACATAGTACGAGACGGCATTGTTGTGCGACTGCACCATTTACAAGTAGGAGGTATGCGTATAACAGAACAAGTCGCCAAACAATTCTCTCTAGCTTTTGCTGATGCTGAAATGCAGAAGCGAGATGCAAACAACCAAGATGTGCTTTCTTTGGCAGTAGATGTTTTGCGGCCAGCGCTTGTCGAATTTGGTAACATTTTGGCGCGATATGAACGCGACAGTGGTCTGGGCATAAGTCAGGTCATGCTTGGTGGTGGTGTGTCTACTACTGTTGGCCTTGCTCCAATAGTGCAAGATCAATTGCAACGTAGTGTCATTGTGGCTAATCCTTTTACCAAAGTAGGGTATCCATTGTTCATGGAAGATGTTTTGCGCACCATCGGCCCGTCATTTGTACCGGCGGTTGGTGCGGCGTTGCGTATTGTGTAGGAGTACTGTCCACAGGAAGTACCGTGTAGTTATCAATTTCTCTCTTATAATATAAGTAATGAATCAGCAGGGTTCTTTCATTCCGCGACAAGCG
>QKBW01000054.1 GCA_003245875.1 Candidatus Kaiserbacteria bacterium | reverse complement strand
GTTTGGGAATTTAAAATTATATGAAGTTTGAGGAAGGCAAGGAAATTAATTTGAGTCGTACATGACGTACGGTGAGAATTAATTTGCCGTAGCCTGACAAAGAAATTCGTTAATTTTATTTCTCAAACTATATCTTTAGGTCTTCGATAGCAGCATCGAGATCCTTAGGCCCCGCATCTTCTTCCGGTTCGCCACTCATCTCTGCTGCTGTATCGGCAAAGTTAGCTCCTTTGCCTCCCTCTGGTTCATTGATCTTGAGGTTGACACGGGCATCGTGCTTCATGCCAACAACACGAAGTAGAGTACGAATGGCCTTGGCGGTGTTACCGCTTCGTCCAATGATCTTGCCCATATCCTCTGCATGTACATCGAGTGTAAGCAATACACCCATTTCATCAACGGTACGATTAACCTTCACATCGCCGGGGTGATCCACCAGCGCCTTAACCACCATCTCCAGAAATTGCTGATCGTCTTGCATATCCATTTTTGTTTTTACTATTCTAAGCGTCCGCGTGACCGCGTCCTTGTTAGAAATAGTACGGGAGGAACGCGAAGACGTCAACAGCCGGCCTGGCATAAAGCCAGACCGGCTGTTTCCCGAGTAAACTATTCGGCTTTCTCTTCCTCGACAGGAGCCTCTTCTGCTGGAGCTTCCGCTGCAGGGGTTTCATCTGCAACTTCTTCCGCAGCTTCTGTAGACGCTTCTTCTGCCGGTGCGTTGGCAGCCTCGGCAGCGGCAGCTTCTGCTGCAGCTTTCTCCTCAGCTTCTCGCGCCAATGCTTCTTCGTCTACAATAGGAGATTTCTTTGGAAGAACATTGATCTTCTTCCCTTCGATAACCTTTTGTCCGACGAGAATATTGTGCACGGTATCTGAAGGCTGCACACCCTTAGACAACCACACCTTGGCCGCATCTTTATCAACCTGAACGTGATTAAGCTTTGGATTGTATGAACCCAAAATAGCGATGTTCTTGTTGCTCTTTGGCCCAGTGCGCTTGTCGACGACCACAATACGATACGAAGGATCGTTCTTACGGCCGACTCGTTGTAATCTCATCATTAACATGACGGCAGAACAATACTATATAAATATGACATACGCAAGGTTATTAAAAGATAAAAATTGTGCCCTCGACCGTCAGGTCAAGGGCCTTTCTCAGAATACACGATATCGTCATCAGTCAGCTTGGTCGGTGGTGTGTGGAACGTATGACAGATCAAAAAGCAGCTTGAACGTCTGACGATATGCTTCATCAGTCATCACCACGCGATCTGGCTCGAAGAAGCGAATCCGATCGGCAATGCCTTCAGCACTCCACAAATCGTATTCGCCCAGCAACATAATGGGCAGTTTATACGTTCCAAACTGGTGACCATAACGATAAAGATTCCACCAACCAGGATTATTTTCAGCTGACGTTACGATAACCATATTGTCACTTTTAGCGACAGACTTCGGGTCGTCATTGAAGATAATATGCATTCCACTCTCCTGAAGAACAAGTTATATTTATATGAAAATACTATGGTTTTTTATGGCCGTCAATGCTAGACTGCGTGCATGGAAAAAACTCAATATAAAGGCATTATTCGCGTACGTGGCAAGAACGTCGGTTTTGTGGCAATCGAAGGTTTCCCCGAGGATATTTTTATCCCAACCGAACAGCTCGGCTTCGCACTCGATGGAGACATCGTCTCGATCACCCTTGGAAAAAAAGTTCCCGGCAAGCGACAAGAAGGCGCTGTAGTGGAAGTATTGGAACAGTCCCACAAAGAATTGATCGGTACCGTTAAAGAACGCGAGGATGGTGCATTGTATCTTTCTCCTGATAGCTACCGGATTCACGTGCGGCCGGTTTTGCCTCTGGCAAAACCGGCCGACCTCGGTATGAAGGTTGTCGCCACAATAACCGAATGGACCGCCCCTGACGCCGTACCTGTCGCTGCCATTGCCGAAACGCTTGGTCGAGCAGGAGACCATGAGACCGAAATGCAGGCTATCATCCGCTCCGGTGGCTTCTCTGAAAATTTCCCTGAGATCATCATTGCAAAAGCAGCACACGATCTTTATGAAAACAAGGAACAGATTTTTAAAGACGCAGAGCAAGACCCAAAGCGGAAAGATTTTCGTGATCGCACTACCATGACCATCGACCCGGCAGACGCCAAAGACTTTGACGACGCACTTTCCATTAAGAAGCTAGATAACGGCAACTTTGAGGTCGGTATTCATATTGCTGACGTCTCTCACTATGTAGAGGAAGGTGGTCACATCGACTTAGAGGCGCGCGACCGTGGTACTTCCATCTACCTGGTCGATCGTGTTATTCCGATGCTTCCTGAGGTGCTGAGCAATGACCTCTGTTCGTTACGTCCACACGAGGACCGTTTGGCGTTTTCAGCTGTCTTTGAACTTGATTCTGATGCTCATATAAAAAGCGCCTGGTACGGACAAACTATCATCCATTCCGACAAACGCTTTTCGTATGAAGACGCGCAAACAGTGCTTAATGCCGGCGACGGAGAGCTGCACGACGAACTGTCTACTCTTATGACTCTGTCACGTCTGATTCGTAAGCGTCGCTTTGCAGCGGGAGCTATTGCCTTTGAACAACCGGAGGTCAAATTTGAACTTGATGAGCATAAACATCCCGTACGCGCATACACCAAAATACGCACCGAAACGATGCTCATGATAGAAGACTTCATGTTGCTTGCTAACCAACAAGTTGCCACTCACATCAACAAATTGGCGAAGGAAAAGGGTCATGACGCTGCGTTTGTCTACCGCATCCACGATGTACCCGATCCGGAAAAGATCGAGGAGTTGGCACTTTTCGTACACGCACTTGGGTACGATTTTGAGACCAAAAATGGCGAGATCAAACAAAACGACATCAACAAACTCCTCCGCGAGATTGAGGGCAAACCGGAAGAGAATCTTATCAAGGTGGCAACTATCCGCTCGATGGCAAAAGCTATTTACTCAACAAAAAACATCGGGCACTACGGGCTGGCTTTTCAATTTTACACACACTTCACGTCGCCAATTCGCCGCTACCCTGACCTGATGGTCCATCGTCTGTTGCGCCGCCATCTCGACGGCAGCCAGATCAGTGGCAAAGAGATCTCTAAGTATGAAGCGCTGTCACTGCAATCGTCAGAACGAGAGGTCGAGGCTGTCCGTGCTGAACGAGACAGTATCAAATACAAGCAGGTCGAATACATGCAAGATAAAGTTGGCCAAACATTCCAAGGTATCGTAACTGGTGTTTCTGACTGGGGTATCTATGTTGAAGAAAAGGAAAGTAAGAGTGAAGGTATGATCCGCTTAGCTTCTATCAAAACCGACTATTTCGAACACATTGCCAGCAAGTATTGTGTCAAAGGACAGCGCACCGGCAAGATATACCGACTCGGTGATGAAGTAAAAGTCAAACTTTTGCGAGCTGATATGGAAGAACGACAGATTGATTACGAGCTACTGTAAAAACAAAAACAGCCGCAGGCAAAGCCTGCGGCTGTTTTTGTTTTTATCTATT
>QKBW01000058.1 GCA_003245875.1 Candidatus Kaiserbacteria bacterium | reverse complement strand
GAGTAAGCCGGCCTGGGCACGAATTTTTTGGACCACTGACATGGAATTGATCGGCCCCCAAGCGAGCGCCTCGGCAGGAGTTTTGCCCAGAGCGATCGCTGCAGTGAAAGTTGAAGAGAATGAGTCGCCAGCCCCGGTGCGATCAACCGGTGGCGCAGGATCAGGATACATTGGCATATGCCAAGCTTGATCATTTTCATCCACTACGTACGAGCCATTTGGGCCGTCTGTGATGACCGGTAATTTTGGTCCAATTTTTTTGAAGGCGCGGATAAGGGTTGGAATATCTTGTTCATCAGTACCCAGTATCTGCTGCGCTTCCTCTTTGTTACAGAAAAATATTTCCGTTGCCTCATACAACTCTTTCAGTTTGTCTTTGCCGAGTTTAATCTGAAAGGTACCAGGTTGAAAGACCAATTTTGTCTCCGGATGTTCTTTTACAAAGCGCGCAACTTCAAAATGAAACTCGACCGCATGTTCACCAATAGAAGAAAGATATATGTAGCGAGGTGCCGTAGTGAAGTGTGGTAGGAAGTAAGGAAACTTTTCTTGTCTGATGAGGATGGTCCGCTCTGGCCCATAGCGTAACACATAGTGGTAGTTGGTGTGTTTGCCTTCGTCCACAGAGACATATTCGGTATCAACCCCCTCGGTTCGTAAGGCAGACAAGCAGTCGTCGCCATAGCGGTCATTTCCAACGTGGCACACCAGAGCTGTACGCAACCCCAACCGTTTGGCCGATACTGCTGCGTTTGGTGAATTACCAACCGCATTCACCACAGTGACCCCATCGTACGGTAGTTTGCTCCCAAAAGGCATGTGTAAGGTCTTTCGGCCGGTATCCATATCAATAGAAACATCGGCCATTTCTTTATTGAGCTCAATGAAGGCATCGATAGTAATGTCGCCGATGGCGACGAAATCAAATTGCTGTGACATATACCCAGTATAACAGGCGTTGAAATGCGTCTTTGCCTGAGAGTGTGCAATGGTATACTACAGAGGTTACTTTTATGAAGCGTGTATTTATTAGTCTGCTCTTGGGGTTGTTGTTCGTACAGCCTGTTTTTGCCGAAACTGCTGCTGAGCGCAAAGATCGTTTGGAAACACAGCTGAAAGCCATTGAGGCGCAGATGGTAGAGAGTCAGAAGGCGTTGCAAGGTAAACAGACAGAACGTCAATCACTTGAGCGTGACATCGATATCCTCAACACTCAAATAGATCGTGCGCAGCTTGGTATTGAGGCGCGCGCCTTGGCGATTGAACAAATCAAAGGACAGATCAGCGATAAGGAAGAATTCATTGACTTGCTAAATGAACGATCCGCCAAGCAACGGAACTCTATTGCGGAACTACTTCGTCAGACAAACGAAGTGGATGGTTTTTCAGTGGCTGAGATATTGCTCAGTAAACAAAACCTCTCTGAATTCTTTACTGATTTTGAGAGTTTTCGTACGTTGAACAACTCACTGAAAGATTCGTTGACCGCTTTGGCTGAGATAAAGAGTGATACTGAAGATCAGAAGATTTCGTTGGAGGATAAACAGGTGTCTGAAGCGGAACTCAAGGCACAGCAAGAAGCTGAAAAACAAGACATTGAATCAAAAGAGCAAGAGAAAAATCAGATCCTCACCACAACCAAGGGTGAAGAAGCGGCGTATCAGCAGCTGCTCGCGTCGCAGCAGAAGACTGCTGCACAATTGCGCGCTCAGCTTTTCCAATTGCTTGGTGGCGGAGGGGCCATCCCGTTCCCGACTGCTGTAGCTTTGGCGCAAACTGCCGGTGGGGTGGCTGGTGTTGACCCTGCGCTCATTCTGGCTATTCTTGAACAGGAGTCTGCCTATGGGGCAAATATTGGTAGTTGTACTATGGGAAGTGTTTCGCAAGGGAGCGATGTGATGCATCCAACACGTGATAAGCCAGTCTTTCTTGCTATGGCGAGTACGATCGGTTTTGATGCGGCAACACAACCGGTATCATGTCCACTTATGCGAAGTGACGGTACTCGTATTGGCTACGGAGGCGCCATGGGAGCTTCACAGTTTATTCCGTCAACCTGGGCTTCGTATGGAGGCTTTGCAAATATCGGTGGTACCTGGACCTACGTAAAAGAAAGTGACGCCATTCGTACTCTGCTTAAAAAAGACCTGCCGTCCAACCCGTACAACAATCAAGATGCTTTCACTGCGACTGCTTTGCTATTGCGAGACAATGGTGCTAATGGTACGTACGCCGGGGATCGTTTGGCTGCATTACGTTACTATGCCGGTTGGGGTGGGGCATCAAATCCGGAGAATCAATTTTACGGTGATCAGGTGATAGAACGTAAGACTCGTTTGCAAAATGAGATCAAGATTCTTAATGGGGGGTAAGAGTGATTACCCTTGCGCATGGGCAAAAATTTGGTATAGTGAGCACCATTATTTATAAGGCTACTGACTAGATGTGGCCGCCAAACATATGAAAAAAGACATTCATCCTAATAATTACCGTCTCGTGATCTTTCACGATAACTCTACCGGCAGCCGCTTTTTGATCGGTTCCACTGTAGTAACCAGTGAGACAGACAAGTGGGAGGATGGTACCGAATATCCAGTATTTCGCGTTGATGTATCGAGTGCGTCTCACCCATTCTATACTGGTCAAGAGAAGGTGATGGACACTGCTGGTCGTGTGGAGCGCTTTAAAGCTCGCGCTGCCAAAGCCCGAAAGTAGGTCATCTACTTTGATCCGCTACAGGAGGAGGTCTCGTTGGGCAACCTAGTCCCACCGGGGCCTTTTCTTTAATGAGTATTTATTTCTCGACGGTTTTAGCGTAGTATGTTCCGTATTATGACGTTCGATGAGGAAAAACTAAAGACATTTAAAGAGCATCCAAAGACACAGTTCTTGATGTCACATTTTGAACAAACAGAAGCCAAACTACACGAGGCGGAGCTTTTGGTAGATGACGATCCGGAAATGGCGGCACTGGCTAAGGATGAAATAGCGGCACTCGAACAAGACCTTGCGGTTCAATTCGCCGAAATGGATCGTATCATTGAGGCCTCAAAGGAAGAAGATGAAAAGCCATACGGTCTTATTTTGGAAGTACGAGCCGGGGCTGGAGGCGATGAGGCATCACTCTTTGCCTTTCAGCTAGCAGAAATGTATACCCGTTATGCGGAGACCCAAGGTTGGCAAGTGATCAAATCATCTGAATCTCTTTCGGAGGCTGGTGGATACAAAGAAGCAGACTTTGAGATATTGGGTAGCGGTGCGTACGAAGCGTTGCAGTACGAGACAGGTGTACACCGCGTGCAGCGTGTGCCGGTCACTGAGAAGGCCGGGCGTATCCATACCTCGACCGCATCAGTGGCTGTGTTGCCACTCCGCCGTAAACCAAAGATAGAAATTAAAGAGAGCGACATTGATATGGAGTTTTCACGCTCGGGTGGTGCCGGCGGGCAAAACGTTAATAAGGTAGAAACGGCAGTACGACTCATCCACCGGCCAACCGGGGTTGATGTGCGCAGCCAATCAGAGCGTTCGCAGCTTAAGAACCGTGAAAAAGCCATGACACTCTTGATCGCTAAGCTTGAGGCTTTGCACGATGAGGAGGAGGCAAAAAAGCATACCGAAACCCGCAAAAAACAAATTGGTACCGGCGATCGATCTGAAAAGATTCGTACATATAACTTCCCACAAAACCGTATTACCGACCACCGTATCAAAGAAAGCTGGCACTCTATTGAGGCCACGCTTGGTGGAGCGTTGCAGCCTATTATTGATGCGCTGGCTCAGTATGGTACAGACGATATAGAGGTTGCAGAATAAGCGGGGGCGTGGTATATTCTCTCCGCTTTGCCCAATCGGGCATTTTGCTTATCAAAGTCATGTCTACAGAAACACAATCACATCAAACATTGATCGAGCGCCTTTTTAAGGCTGGCGCTCATTTCGGCTTTTCAAAGAGCCGTCGTCATCCATCAGTCAAGCCTTACCTTTTTGGCAATAAACAAGGTACGGATATTTTTGATCTGGAAAAGACCGCTGCAGCAATTGCTGAAGCCAAAGCAGCACTTGAGGCGGCTGGTACCGCAGGAAAGACACTCGTAGTAGTCTCTACCAAGGATGAGACCTCAGCATTGGTTAAGTCAGCTGCTATGGAGGCCGAGCTTCCATTTGTCACTAATCGTTGGATTGGCGGTATGATCACTAACTTTAGTGAGATCAAGAAGCGCATTGACCGTTTGCATCAGCTTACAGTTGAGGGTGAGTCAGGTGAACTTGAGCGTAAATATACCAAGAAGGAGCGTGTAGTGATCGGTCGTGAGATCGAAAAGCTCAATGCTAATTTTGGTGGTATCAAAACACTGGAAAAGATCCCAGACATGTTGTTAGTGGTTGACCCTCGTCATGATCATATCGCAGTTGCAGAAGCAGGCGAGATGAATATTCCAGTTGTGGGTATCATGAGTTCTGACAACAATGCCTCACTCGTAACATACCCGGTTATTGTGAATGACGCACTTCAGTCAAGCGTCTCACTGGTACTTTCCGAACTATTGGCTGCATATGCTGCCGGTAAGGCAAACTACGTACCAAAGCCAGCTGCTCCACGCACGAGCGATCGTCGTCGCCCGGTACGTCGCTAGACATTGGGGTGGTATACTCTTGTTGTTCGTTTCTAATTATTTTTTTGCTATGGAAATCACATCATCAATGATCAAGGAATTGCGTGACCAAACCGGCATTTCGGTTATGCAGTGTAAAAAGGCGCTTGAAGAAGCAGAGGGTGACATGGACAAGGCCATCATTATCCTTAAAAAGAAGCGTTCAGATGCTGCTGACAAAAAGTCTGATCGTACTATCGCCGCCGGCACCATCGGTGTATACCTTCACAACACACACGAAGTTGCCGCATTGGTAGAGCTTGGATGTGAGACTGACTTCGTAGGAAAGAATGAAGAGTTTGTTCAGTTAGCAAACGACATCGCAATGCATGTTGCTGCTATGGATCCAAAGTATATTTCTCGCGATGAGATCAGCGAGGAACTGGTGGCAAAGGCTAAGGAACTCTTCCAGGCTGATATTGCAGACAAGCCAGCAGAGATGCAGGAAAAAATCATGGAAGGTAAGTTGTCTGCTTACTTTAAGGAACAAATATTGCTTGAGCAACCATTTGTGAAGAATCCGGAAACTACCATTCGTGAAATGATCACTGGCGGTATTCAGAAATTTGGTGAGAATATCACGGTCGCCAAGGTCAGTCGTCTTTCGATCAAGTAATCGGTCATGACCAGCTTCTCCGTTTCCTTATACGCTGCGTCAGTCTTGGTGGTGCTACTTGGTGTATTTATGTGGGAGGATAAGCGCGGTCGTCGGTTTGGTGAGCCTGTTCGTCGTTTACTAGACCGAGGTGTTGATGGTATTGTATTTCTTCGTCGCTACGTCGTGCGCCTTTTTAGCCATGGCCGCCTGCGTTTGTTGCTACACTGGTTTATTCATAAAACACTGCAATTTGCTGCCTGGTCTGCTCATACAGCGGAAGCGGTCTTGCTCAAGCTGCAGCGACGTAATCGACGGGCGGTCCGTTCGTTAACTCGGGCGAATAACAATTCACATTTGGCACAAATGAAGGCACACAAGCGTGCCACAGCGCTGTCATCCAGTGAGAAAGAAGAGTTGAAGGAGAAGGCAACACGGTGGTAGAGCTTGCATTCTTATTCATCCTTGGCATAATAACGCCACTCTTTATTAGAACCCTTGGAGCCACCTTAGCTCAGTTGGTAGAGCAACGCTTTTGTAAAGCGAAGGTCGTCAGTTCGAGTCTGACAGGTGGCTCCAAGGGTTTTATGATATAGGCCACTGTAAGCTCAGGTGCTGGAGCTGTAGTGTGGTGATAGACCAAATGGCGGTGGCGGGGTTTCGAACGAACAGGGCGGGGTATGACCTGCACCCAGTCCCGTCTTTATTTTAGGTACTTTTTGCGCTATACTCGCTCATATCTATGGAGGACAAAAGCCATTTGTTGCCGTATGCCAGACGGAATGATTTTCACACCGGTCGTGCGACCGAGCTTTCTGGGCGCGATAAACGATTCTATCGTTTACTTGAAATTGCTCCCGGTGCAGCATCGTGGGTAACTCTGATCGGGGTTGTGTTGGCTTCTATATATGCACCGTTTTTCGCGGCATATTTTATTATTGCTTTTGCCATGTACTGGGTTCTCAAGACGGCATTTTTGTCATGGCACTTACGTTATAATTGGCGCCGGCTGCGATACCATATGAAGATCGATTGGTCTGCGATGGTGGAAAGGTTCACATACGACCACCTCTATCATGTGGTGATCCTCCCGTTCTATCAGGAGTCAGAAGAAATAGTAAATGCAACCCTGGAGTCGCTAGCAGCAGCACGATACGACAAGAAGAGTATCATTGTGGTGTTGGCGACGGAAGCGCGGGCCGGAGAAAGTGCACAAAAGACCGCTGCACATATGCATGCCAAGTGGGGTAGCGCATTTGGTAATTTCTTGGTCACAACTCATCCGGGGGACATTGCCGGTGAAGTGGCCGGTAAGGGTTCAAATGCTTCATGGGCGGCCGAAGAAGTGCGCACAAAAATACTCGATCCACATGGTATTCGCTACAACCATGTCATTGTTTCTATTTTTGATATTGATACGGTCATCTACCCGGATTACTTCAACTGCCTCATTTGGCATTATATGACGGCCGAGGAACCTTTGAAATCATCGTTTCAACCGGTACCTGTCTTCAACAACAATATATGGGAAGCTTCAGCATTGGCACGTGTGGTGGCAATGAGCAGTACGTTTTGGGAGATGGTTCAGCAGGAGCGACCGGAACGTATGGCCACGTTTTCGAGTCATGCGGTCAGCTTTCAAGCATTGTATGAGGTTGGGTACTGGCAACGTAACATGGTCAGTGAAGACTCGCGTATTTTTTGGAATTTGCTTATTGCCAATAATGGTCACTATACGGTAATACCACTCTCATACCCGGTTTCGATGGATGCAAACGCAGCACCGTCTGTATGGGGCACAATTAAAAACATATACAAACAGCATCGTCGGTGGACGTATGGGGTGGAAAATCTAAGCTACATTATTTATCACTTTACAAAAAACAAATCCATACCACTCCGACAACGCATTCGGTTGGGTTTACAACAGGCTGAAGGATACTGGAGTCTGGTTACCAACCCGATCATGTTGTTTATTCTTGGTTGGGCCCCAATCTTTTTGGGGTCGCAGGAATTTCACCAAACTGTCCTTTCATACAACTTGCCAATCATCGTGCGTGACCTTTTGATCATCGCTATGTTTGGCTTGGTGATCTCCTCTATTATTTCGTTGACCATGCTACCGCCACGTCCGAAAGACAAAAGCCGTTTGCGCTATGTTGTGATGGCCGTACAGTGGGTCTTGGTGCCGGCAACCATGATCATCTTTAGTGCCATTCCGGGCCTTGATTCACAGACCCGGCTTATGTTGGGTAAATATATGGGCTTTTGGGTGACACCGAAGACCCGATAGTATATATTTGAATGCGTATGCCCGAGACCCCAACTGTACAACCACTCTCGTATCGTCGTCGCACGTGGTTTTTTCGTATGTTGCTTTTTATTTTTCTGGTGACCGTCCCCGTCTTTATTTTTTATGCCATGGGATATCGGGTCGACATTTTTAATAAACCGGGGAATATTAGTGCGGTTGGAGGGATGTTCATTAGTACTGACCCAAATACAGATACGCAAATATTCATTAACGATGAGCTGATCAGTAATTATCGTTTGTTTCAAAAGGCTGCATATATTCAAGATCTACCTGCCGGTATTCAGGAAGTGCATGTGCAGGGAGATGGCCTCCAAACATGGAAGAAAGAATTACCGGTGTATCCGCATATTGTGACTGAGGCTGCGGCGTTTAATCTCCCTGAGGTACCACAAGTACGCGTGATCACATCATATACGACCAGTCTTGGCGAAGCGGTAGTATGGGGGGGCAGTAGTACACTGCCGGCGTCAACGACTGTACAGTACCGCAATCAGTGGGTAGCAACCTCATCTCACGCAACCTCGTCACTTGTGTCTGACCAAGAGTACGAATATCTGGCAACTCGTTTTGCTTCTTCTACCAGTGAGGAAACGTTGTTCGATCGTGTCACACAGGAGTTGAGTCAATTTACTTTCGGTACTTCTGCCACTACGACTGAAGAGGCTACGTCATCAACTAAGGTGTTACGAGATCGCACTGTAGAAAAGGTTGCGGGGGGTCTGTTGGTGACTTGGATAGGAAGTGATCGTTCGGTTCCATACTACTTCTGCGTACCAAATGATACTGCTACCAGTACGATGGCACTCTATGACCTCGACACCAGACAAGCATTGGCGGCTGTGTATGAAGCACAAGATGTTCCAATGACATCCGGTTCGCGAACCTGCCGTCAGAGTATTAAAGTGGGGGATGATGGAGAGAAGATCTACACATTCGATTTTTATCCGAACGATCCCGATCTCTTGATCCTGCACCGTAGCGACGGCGTTGTAGTAAAAGAGATTGATGATCGGGCCTGGCAAAACACTCAGGTCTTGTACCCGGCCGGAGAGTACGATTTTTTGGTCGATGGTTCACGTTTTTTCATAAAATGGAAGAAAAGTGGTATCATCTTTGAGTTATTGCCAACGTTGGCACGCTAAATTATATGACTGAGTTACCTAAGGGGCACCAGCACCCGTTGACCCAAATGATTGCCGAGATAAACAGCATCTTTGCTGAGGTCGGCTTTGTTTTTGCCGAAGGTCCGGAGGCGGAAACTGAATATTACAACTTTGACCGCCTGAATGTGCCCAAGGATCATCCCGCCCGTGATATGCAGGATACTTTTTGGTTCAAGGATAAGGACGTGTCTGAGCCTATGGTTCTCAGAACCCAAACCTCACCGGTGCAAGCTCGCTATATGGAGTCACATAAACCACCTATCCGTATCATTGTGCCCGGTAAGGTTTTCCGGAATGAAGCCACCGATGCTACTCATGAAGCCCAATTCTTCCAACTTGAAGGACTGTATGTCGACAAAGGCGTCAATCTCGGACACCTTAAAGGTATTATCGAGTATTTCTTTTCTAAGTTTTTCAGTGGCGAAGTAGAGGTGCGATTTCGACCAAGCTTCTTCCCGTTTGTAGAACCGGGAGTAGAGGTTGATATGATGTTAAAGAATAGCGACAGCAAACTAGCCAATAAGTGGATAGAAGTTATGGGCGCCGGCATGGTTCATCCTAATGTTTTGCGCGAGTCAGGTATAGACCCGGAACAGTATTCTGGTTTTGCTTTCGGTATGGGTATCGACCGTCTGGCCGTAATGAAATACGGTATCAATGATATCCGTGATCTCTACACTGGAGATCTTAGATTCGTTAATCAGTTTTAAATATGTTGGTATCTTGGAATTGGCTAAAAGATTATCTGGGGGAGACCGAGCTGACACCTGAAAAGGCAGCAGAGCTTTTGGGTGCACATGCGTTTGAGATCGATGGAGTAGAGCAGATGACAGACGATACAGTAATTGATGTGAGTATTTTGCCGAACCGCTCTTCTGATTGTTTGTGTCACCGTGGTATTGCGCGCGAGCTGGCTTCTATTACCGGCACGTCGTTGCTATATGACCCGTTGGCCACCAAGCCGGAATTGAAGACAATTGATACTATTGATATAGAAATCGAAGATCAGGAAGCATGTCCACGTTTTACCGCTTCGCTCATCACCGGTGTCACTATAAAAGAATCACCGGAATGGTTGCGAAGGCGTTTGGAGGCACTGGGCCAACGTTCGATCAATAACATTGTTGATGCTACCAACTACGTTATGTATGCGCTCGGTCAGCCATTGCATGCATATGATGCTGATCTCTTCCCACAGGTAGATGGTAAGTGGCATTTTGGGGTGCGTTTTGCTAAGGAAGGGGAAGTGGTGGGGTTGATCGCTGAAGGTGGGAAAAGTGAAGAACGCAATGTTGAGCTCTCCGGGAGTGAACTTTTGGTGGTTGATCGTTCAAGTGGAACACCAATTGGTCTGGCTGGGGTTAAGGGTGGGCGGTTTGCCGGGGTACATGAGGGTACCAATAAGATAATCATTGAAGCCGCTCATTTTCATCCGACGCTAACCCGGCAAACCGCCCGCCGCCACGGTATTGTTATTGATGCCAGCAAGCGTTTTGAGAATGAACCATCACGTAATTTACCACCATATGCACAAGCTGACATTATTAAACTCATCATTGATATTGCCGGTGGTCAGTACGAAGGTACTGCTGATGTTTTTCCAAACACGTCGCAACAAAAGGAGGTTGAAGTTTCGGTGGCGAAAACCAACGCTCTGCTTGGTCTTGCCCTCTCAGGACAAGAGATGGAGACCATCTTACGACAAGTGGGGTGCACGGTCAGTTTGCATGATGATATCCTCACTACTACCGGCCCATGGGAGCGCACTGATCTCAATATCCCGGAAGATTTTATCGAAGAAGTCGGCCGTATATACGGTTATGATCACGTACGTTCAGTTATGCCGGCAACGGTACCATTGTCTGAGATCAATACTCGCTACTACTATATTGAGCAGATCAGAAAGTTTTTGCTAGAGCGCGGTTTTTCAGAAGTGATAACATCATCATTCCGTAAGAAAGATCAGATTCAGCTACAAAATGCACTGGCCAGCGATAAGAGTTTTTTGCGCTCCAGCTTGACTAAAAATGTTGCTGAGGCACTGGATAAAAATGCCCAATTTACCGATCTGCTTGGTACTGATGATGTCCGCATCTTTGAGGTCGGTACTGTTTTTACACGTGGCGGAGAACTGGGTGTGACTGAGCATATCTCGCTCGCACTTGGTGTGCGCTTAAAAGCGTCCGGTTATTCTGGTAAAGAAGATAAAATAGTAAAAGAGATCGCTGATGCATTGGATGCGCAGTTTGGCACACATTGCGAATGGCAATCGGAAAAAGGAGTGATTGAATGCGATCTCTCACTTGCACTGGCTGATCTTCCTCAGCCCGCTATGTATGATACAGTCACCACTTTAGCTGATATTACGTATCGACCATTTTCTATTTTTCCGTCGATCAGTCGTGACATTGCTATGTGGACGACCGAAGGTACTACACCGGAAGAGGTCGAACATGTACTGAACGAGCAGTCAGGTCCTCTGCGCGTGCGTACTCGTTTGTTTGATACTTTTACTAAAGATGGTCGTACTAGTTACGCGTTTCGTCTCGTCTTTCAATCCAAAGAAAAAACGCTCACCGATGAAGAGGTGAACGTTATCATGGATGCCGTCTACGCCGCTGCGTCGGGGCGTGGTTGGGAGGTGCGGTAAATATAGAAAAAATAAAAACACCCAAACTGGGTGTAAAACAATACGGTTGGCGACGCGCTTTCTTAAGACACTACATCTGAGTGATCTTAAGAAAGCGCGTCGCCCCGTGCTCACTTGCTGACTGGGTCGAACAAGTGATCAATCATAGCGAACGGGTCAGGCTCTTTTCGAGCCTCTTCGCCCAACGGTGGCATCTTGAAGGCAGGTTTCTCCTCTTCCTTCACCGTTGCCGTCGCTTTTTTTGGCATCATGTCCTTCACCTCTCAGTCGGAACAGGGGAGATCATAATCATCCCCGCTTTCGTGTTCCTCTTTGTCGGGATGAAGCGGCGTTCCGGAAGGAAGATCACTCTCTTCCTTCCTGCCGTGTTCCGAAGGCACGGTCTTTTTTTCTTCCGCCATCGTCTCTCCTTTCTATTTATTCGATTACGGTGCCGTGCAGTATAGACCCGAAGGTGTGAGTGGTCAACCGATTCTTGTGTATGAGATGCCATGATATTACACCTTAAAATTAGGACATTTCCACAAGAAAAAACTGGCAGATTTTGGTATAATTCTCCTTATTTTTGAGTCAATCAGTCACACATATGCCTGCCAAGAAACCAGCCACCAAAAAAGCCGAACATTACGACGCTTCGTCCATCTCCGTTCTTGAAGGTCTCGATCCGGTTCGCAAGCGCCCGGGCATGTATATCGGTACGACCGGCCCCGATGGTCTACATCACCTTATCTGGGAGGTTTTCGACAACTCACGTGACGAGGCTATGGGTGGCTATGCCGACCGTGTTGAGGTGGCATTGCTTCCCGATGGCTATGTGCGAGTGGTAGATAATGGACGTGGTATTCCGGTTGATGTCCATAAGCAAACCAAAGTCTCAGCACTCGAAACCATTCTTTGTACCCTTCACGCCGGCGGTAAGTTTGGTGGTGCGGATTCAGGATATAAGGTTTCTGGCGGTCTTCATGGTGTGGGTGTTTCGGTGGTGAATGCACTCTCGACACATCTGATTGCCGAGATCCATCGTGATGGTGGGTACTACATGCAGGAATACAATATTGGTAAACCAAAAGCCAAGGTAAAGAAAGTGGGGCCATCAAAGCTGCAAGGGACGATCATCACATTCCAGGCTGACCCCACGATCTTTAGCTCTACCGAGTATGATTTTAAGCGTATTGTCTCGCACTTGCGACAACAGTCATACCTGGTGAAGGGTATGCGTATTGAGGTGCTCGATCTGCGTGGACTAGATGAAGTAACGCAGAAAAAGCTCGATCTACGTGGTGTGCAGTACTTGACCGATCTGGGTATGGAGTGTCCGCAAATGCACTTTTACTTTGAGGGCGGGTTGCGCTCTTTGGTTGCATTCAACAATCAGCATCAAAAACTCATTCATAAAAATATCTTTTACGTAGAAAAAGGCGGTCCGGATGAGCCGCTCGATAGCAAGGTGCAATCTGTTGAAGTGGCGTTGCAGTACGTCGATGACATTAGCCCACGTATCAGCGCATTTGCGAATGATATTTACAACCCCGAGCAAGGAACGCATGTGACCGGCTTTAAGACAGCGCTTACACGCACCCTTAATAACTACGCCAAGAAGGGAAATTTCTTTAGTGTAAAAGATAAGGATGCTGGTTTTACCGGTGATGATGTCCTGGAAGGTATTACGGCGGTTATTTCAGTCAAGATGCCGGACATTCAGTTTGAAGGACAAACTAAGGCTAAACTTGGAAGTATGGAAGCCCGTGGCGCAGTTGAAAACGTATTCGGTGACGCCTTTGCCACTTTTCTCGAAGAAAACCCTGATGATGCGAAGGCGATTGTCAATAAAGTGATCATTGCGGTAAAGGCACGTAAGGCTGCCAAGGCTGCAAAAGATAGCGTGCTGCGTAAAGGTGCACTTGAAGGTATGTCGTTGCCGGGAAAGCTTGCAGACTGTCAGAGCAAACATGCTGAGGACTCCGAACTCTTTATCGTAGAAGGAGACTCAGCTGGAGGTAGTGCCAAGATGGGGCGTGATCGAAAGACTCAGGCCATCCTCCCATTGCGCGGTAAGATCCTTAACGTTGAACGCGCACGTATCGACAAGATGCTCGCCAGCGAGCAGATCAAAAACTTGGTGATCGCGCTTGGTACCGCTATTGGTGATGTATTTGATATCGAGAAACTTCGCTACCATAAGATCATCATTGCGACAGATGCCGATGTTGACGGTGCACACATTCGTACCCTCTTGTTGACACTTTTCTATCGTTACTTCCGTCCGTTGTTGGATGATGGATATATTTATATTGCACAACCACCGCTATACAAGATCCAAAAAGGTAAAGAGACATGGTATGCCTATACGGATCAAGAGAAGTTTGCCATTGTTGGGGAAGAAGACTCTGCCGAAGGTGAAGAGGTGGAAGACGAATCTGAAGAAGTGACAGATACAGCTGCTAAAAAGCCAACAAAATTCCGTATTCAACGTTATAAGGGTCTCGGTGAAATGAACGCGGAAGAGTTATGGGAGACAACTATGAATCCAGAACACCGACTCTTGAAGCAGGTGAACATTGAAGATGGACAAGAAGCCGATAAGGTATTCGATGTACTAATGGGTACCGATGTGACCTCACGTAAGAGCTTTATTCAGAACAATGCACACATGGCCACGCTGGACATTTAAAAAAATAAGCCGATTGATATTGCTCTGTCTAACCCGC